>NZ_JADPLO010000098.1:0-14175 GCF_015667765.1 Bacteroides sp. 1001302B_160321_D4
AGTTGCTTGATAACAATTTGGTAGAACGTTGGACTGAATACGTGAAGAATGGAGGACATCTGATTCTGACCTGCCGTACCGGTCAGAAAGACCGTGACGCCAAATTGTGGGAGGCTCCTTTAGCGGCTTCTATTCATCAACTGGCCGGAATAAACAGCTTGTACTATGACCATCTGCCTCACAGTCTCTACGGAAAAGTAGATTTCGGCAGTGAGGAATACGCCTGGAACAATTGGGCGGACGTACTAACCCCAGCTGCCGGAACAGATGTGTGGGCTGTGTATGCGGACCAGTTTTATAAGGGAGCTGCTTCCGTGATACACCGTAGGCTGGGTAAAGGAACGGTCACCTATATCGGAACGGATACCGATGACGGCAAATTGGAGAAAGAAGTAGTACGTCGTGTATATACGGAAGCCGGCGTACCGACTGAAGATTTACCGTACGGAGTGGTGAAGGAATGGCGTGACGGTTTTTACATCGCCTTGAATTATACGTCGGACATTCAGGAAATAGTCATTCCCGATGAGGCAGAAGTACTGATTGGCAGTGCACGCCTTGAACCTGCGGGAGTAGTGGTGTGGAAAGAAAAATCGGACAACAAGTATAAATAACCCAATAACAAGAAAAATGAAGATAAGAAATCTTATATCTTGCGCCCTTTGCGGGCTTACTCTCTTTGCCTGCTCACCATCCGGGGGAGGGAAAGATAGGGAAATGGACCGTTTCATTACCGACTTAATGGACCGGATGACTCTCCGTGAGAAACTCGGACAACTGAACCTGCCTTCGGGCGGTGATCTCGTGACAGGTTCGGTGATGAACGGTGAACTTAGCGATATGATTCGCAAACAGGAAATAGGCGGCTTCTTCAATGTCAAGGGCATTCAGAAAATCAATGTCCTACAGCACCTTGCGGTAGAAGAAAGCCGATTGAAAATACCTCTACTTGTAGGTGCAGACGTTATCCACGGCTACGAAACTATTTTCCCGATCCCATTGGCACTTTCCTGTAGTTGGGATACGCTGGCCGTCGAACGTATGGCACGTATCTCCGCTATTGAGGCCAGCGCAGACGGTATTAACTGGACATTCAGCCCGATGGTCGATATTTGTCGTGACGCCCGTTGGGGACGTATCGCAGAAGGAAGTGGAGAAGATCCTTACCTGGGTTCTTTAATGGCAAAAGCGTATGTGCGTGGTTATCAGGGAAACAATATGCAAGGCAACGATGAGATTCTTGCCTGTGTGAAACATTTCGCACTTTATGGGGCGTCCGAATCGGGACGTGATTACAATACAGTGGATATGAGCCGACTACGTATGTATAACGAATATCTGGCTCCTTATAAAGCTGCCGTTGACGCCGGTGCAGGCAGTGTCATGAGCTCTTTTAATATCGTTGACGGTATTCCCGCCACAGCCAACAAATGGTTACTGACCGACCTGCTCCGGAATGAATGGGGCTTCGGAGGACTATTGGTAACAGATTACAATTCGATAGCCGAAATGTCCTCCCATGGTGTCGCCCCTCTGAAGGAAGCCTCCATTCGCGCTTTACAGGCAGGAACGGATATGGATATGGTTTCATGCGGGTTTCTCAATACATTGGAGGAATCCCTGAAAGAAAAGAAGATAACGGAAAAGCAGATTAATACGGCTTGTCGCCGTGTATTGGAAGCCAAATATAAACTGGGACTGTTCTCCAATCCGTATAAATATTGCGATGCCCTGCGTGCCAAAGAAAAACTTTATACGCCTGAACACCGTTCTGCAGCACGTGCGATTGCGGCTGAAACATTTGTTCTATTAAAGAATGACAACAAGCTGCTTCCACTTGAGCAAAAAGGCAGGATTGCCCTGATCGGTCCGATGGCGGACGCACGTAATAATATGTGCGGTATGTGGAGCATGACATGTACACCGTCCCGCCACAGAACATTGTTGGAAGGAATCCGTGCGGCAGCGGGTGACAAGGCTGAAATTCTATATGCAAAAGGCAGCAACATATATTATGATACGGAAACAGAAAAAGCTGCTACGGGTATTCGCCCGCTGGAACGTAGAGATAACCGACAACTGTTGGACGAGGCTTTACGCGTGGCTTCCCGTTCAGACGTCATTGTTGCCGCTTTGGGTGAATGTGCGGAAATGAGCGGTGAATCGGCTTCACGCACCGGCCTCGAGATACCCGATACACAACAAGATTTATTGAAGGCTTTAGTGAAAACGGGCAAACCTGTCGTACTTCTTCTGTTCACAGGACGTCCTCTGGTCTTGAATTGGGAGGATGCGAATGTTCATTCCATATTGAATGTCTGGTTTGGCGGTAGCGAAACAGGAGACGCGGTTGCCGATGTATTGTTTGGCAAAGTCACTCCAAGCGGCAAACTGACAACTACCTTCCCACGTTCAGTGGGACAGCTGCCGCTATTCTACAATCATTTGAATACAGGTCGTCCTGATCCCGACAATCATGTGTTCAACCGTTATGCCGGCAATTATCTGGATGAGAGTAATGAACCTCTGTATCCGTTTGGATATGGTTTGAGTTATACGGACTTTGTTTATGGTGGATTGCAAATTAGCTCGGAAACCTTGCCTAAGAATGGTGAGTTGACTGTATCTGTCACTGTAACCAACAAAGGAAACTATGATGGTTATGAAACGGTACAACTGTACCTTCGTGATATTTACGCGGAGGTCGCCCGTCCAATGAAAGAGTTGAAAGGTTTTGAACGCATTTTCCTGAAAAGCGGGGAAAGTCGTGATGTTAAGTTTGTTATTACGAAAGATGACTTGAAATTCTATAATTCCGAATTACACTATGTTTACGAACCCGGAGAATTTGATGTTATGGTAGGGCCGAACTCCCGTGATGTACAAACTAAAAGTTTCCAAGCAGAATAAAGTAACACCTGATAAAAGTTGTATTGTAGGGAGTACTTATTATAATCGCACGAGCTTGCACTCATGACATAGTACAAGCCGAAGATATTGTTGCCGACACTATGATTTTGTTATGAGGAAAGTTCTGCAACTCGGAAGAAATCAGCGCGACGTTACCTTTAAATGAAATCAAGGTGTACCTTCTACTTTAATGAACAGATTAAATTATTCACTATTTAAAATAAAAAAAGATATGCATTATTTAAGAACACTGACTTATTTATGGAGTTTACTTACTCTTCTTTTAATGGTTGCTATCACAACAATCTGCTCCTGTGTCTCTACACCCCAAAGAAGCGGACAGTTGAAAGAACAAGATGAATATGATGTGGCAGCTTATATTTGGCCGTCGTGTCACAATGATCCGATGGGACGCGACACACTGTGGAGTGAAGGTACAGGCGAATGGGAAATTATCAAAAAAGGTAATCCCCGTTTCGAAGGACACTATCAGCCAAAGGTTCCTTTGTGGGGATACGAAATGGACGATGACACGCAGGTGATGGAGAAATGGATTGACGTGGCAACCGCTCACGGCATCAATACGTTTATCTTCGATTGGTACTGGTTCAACGGACAGCCTTTTTTAGAAAGCACCGTAAACAATGGATTTCTGAAAGCCAAGAATAATAAAAAAATGAAGTTTTACCTGATGTGGGCCAACCATAACGTGGCACACAACTATTGGAATGTACACCGTTACAAGGACAACAACTCGCGTCTGTGGACCGGTGTGGTAGACTGGGCCAACTTTAAAATCATTGTAGAACGAGTGATACGCCAATACTTTCACAAGCCCAACTATTACAAGATAGACAATTGTCCGGTATTTTCCATATTTGGTTTTCATGAACTGTTGGAAAGTTTCGGTAATGCAGACGGTGTGAAGAAGGCTATGGATTATTTCCGTAGCGAAGTGAAAAAGGCAGGATTCCCTGATTTGCACTTGCAACTCATCGGTGACGGGTCTCCCACCGACAAGTTTATAGAACTTGTTGTAAAGGCAGAAGTAAACAGTGTGACAAAATACAATTGGGGATGGCCATACGAAGAAGATTATCTGGCATGGGGTACAAAAGCCATGCAACGTCGCGATCAATGGACAGCGAAACTGGATTCATTGGGTGTGCCATTCTTCCCAAATGCATCAATAGGATGGGATGACACCCCGCGTTTCCCGAATAAAACAGCCAAAGAAGTGGTTCATTACAATGACTCGCCAGAAAGTTTTGCAGCTTTCTTGCAGAAGACGAAAGAATATGTAGACCAACGCCCCGACCGCCCCAAACTGATTACAATCAACTCGTGGAATGAATGGGTGGAAGGAAGTTATCTCTTGCCCGATATGAAGCATGGTTATGGTTACTTGAATGCCGTAAAACGGGTAATGAATGGTGAATATGATTACAAGCCCTAAAAATGCGAATTACTAAATAATGGAAAAATTGATGCTGTATAAAAAATGTCAGATAATAGTACTCATTCCTATTTTTCTATTCCATGTTGTCACATCATCTGCTCAACAACGTGATAGCCATGTACGGGAGTATCTTTCTCCGATACGCATTGTTTGGCAACAGGAGAGTCAACTAATACAAGGAGCAGAATATTTACTCCGATCAGGGCATGGACAAGCAAATCTTGTGAATAATGAACTCTGTAAACTTTCGAGTACCGGGCAGCAACATCCTGCTATTCTTTTCGATTTCGGAAAGGAATTGCAAGGCGGCTTACAAATTGTCACCGGTATGCCAGCCTCACATGCTCCTGTTACTATTCGTGTTCGCTTAGGAGAGTCGGTAAGCGAAGCTATGTGTGACATAGACGAAGTGAATGGAGCGACAAACGATCATGCTATGCGTGATTTTGTTATTAGTGTACCTTGGCTTGGGGTCTTGGAAGTCGGGAATTCCGGTTTCCGGTTTGCCCGGATTGACCTTTTGGACGATTCTGCAGAATTGCACCTCAAAGAGATACGGGCTATTTCTATTTTTCAAGATATCCCTTACAAAGGTTCGTTCCGATGTAATGACGAACGCTTGAATCAGATATGGCAAACTGGAGCTTATACGGTGCATTTGAATATGCAAGATTATATCTGGGATGGGATAAAACGTGACCGCTTGGTTTGGATTAGAGACTTGCATCCCGAAGTGATGACAGTCAATACGGTTTTTGGGTATAATGAAGTGATCCCCAAAAGCCTCGACTTGATCCGTGACTCTACACCACTTCCCCAATGGATGACAATGTGTACGTATTCTCTTTGGTGGATATTGATTCAGAGAGACTGGTATCTTTATCAAGGCAACTTGGATTATTTGAAAGAACAAAAAGGCCATCTATGTGACTTGTTGCAACTTATAATGACGAGAATTGGAGAAAACGGACTTGAAAAATTCAATGATAATGAAGGTCGCTTTCTTGATTGGCCTTCATGTGAGAATCCACTTTATACAAAAAGTTTCCATTAGTAAACATAGAAAACACGTAATTTGCTATTATGATAATTATTAACAAAAGGAATCTGTTTTTCCTAATTTCCGTCTGGCTGTTGTCTACACTTCTGTCGGCGCAAAATGTCACCATATCCACTCCCCATACACAGTTGCTTCTCTCGGTACCAAACGGCGGTACACCGGAACAACTGTATTACGGCTCACGCACCTCCGATGCGGATATCCGAAGCATTTGTGAAACAGCACGCAGAAGAAATGCTTATCCCGTCTATGGAATGGGGTATCCATGCGAAACGGCATTGTCTGTCCGCCATGCCGACGGCAACCTGACACTTCAAATGGCAGTCATAGGCGTAAAAGAAACACGCCTTACAAAAGAAAATGCCACTTTGACGGTGATAGAACTGAAAGACAAAGTGTATCCTTTCTTCGTCAACATCTGCTACAAAGCATGGCAGGATGCAGATGTCATCGAGACATGGACTGAAATCCGTCACGAAGAGAAGAAGCCTGTCCAACTTCAGCAGTTTGCTTCTGCCTACTTGCCTGTCCGCCGCGGCAATGTCTGGCTGTCACATCTTTCTGGTGCCTGGGCAAACGAAGGACAACTCTGCCAGGAAGCGTTGCAACCGGGTATGAAAGTCATCAAAAACACGGACGGGGTACGCAACTCCCAATCGGCACATGCAGAAGTGATGTTCTCGCTCGACGGCAAACCGCAGGAGAACACGGGACGCGTCATCGGCGCAGCGCTTTGCTACAGCGGCAACTACAAACTGCGTATTGACACGCAAGAAGACGACTGGCACCATTTCCTCGCCGGCATCAACGAAGAAAACTCCTGGTACAACCTGAAAAAAGAAGAAGTGTTCCGCACCCCCGCATTGGCACTAACCTACAGCGATGAAGGGATGAGCGGATGCAGCCGGAAATTCCACCAATGGGCACGCCTGCATAAACTCGCCAACGGGAACACTCCCCGCAAAATTCTGCTGAACAGTTGGGAAGGCGTCTATTTCGACATCAACGAACAGGGCATGGACCAGATGATGGGTGATATCGCTGCCATGGGAGGCGAACTGTTTGTAATGGACGACGGTTGGTTCGGCGACAAATATCCGCGCAAAAACGACTCTTATGCCTTAGGCGACTGGACCGTAGACAAGACCAAACTCCCCGGCGGACTGCAATCATTACTTGACAACGCCCGGAAACACGGCATACGGTTCGGCATCTGGCTGGAACCGGAAATGGCTAATACCAAAAGCGAACTGTACGAAAAGCACCCCGAATGGATTATCAAGGCACCCGAACGGGAAGTGGTATGCGCCCGCGGCGGCACACAAGTCGTGCTCGACCTCTCCAACCCGCAAGTGCAGGATTTTATCGTACAGACGGTGGACGAACTGATGAATTCCTATCCCGACATTGATTATATCAAGTGGGACGCCAATATGTCCATCATCACCCAAGGTTCGCAATACCTGACCAAAGACAATCAAAGCCACCTGAACATCGAATACCACCGGGGTTTTGAGAACGTGTGCCGACGCATTCGCGCCAGCTATCCGCAACTGACGATACAAGCTTGCGCCAGCGGCGGCGGACGTGTCAACTACGGTGTACTGCCCTACTTCGACGAATTCTGGACAAGCGACAATACGGATGCACTTCAGCGTATCTACATCCAATGGGGCACTTCCTATTTCTTCCCCGCCATCGGCATGGGGGCGCATATCAGCGCAAGCCCCAACCATCAGACATCGCGTTCCGTTCCGTTGAAGTTCCGTATTGATGTAGCGATGAGCGGACGATTAGGTATGGAAATACAGCCCAAGAATATGACGGAAGAGGAAAAGGCATTGTGCAGAAACGCTATTGCCGAATACAAGACGATACGTCCCGTCGTACAGTTCGGAGATATTTACCGTTTACTTTCTCCGTATGACAAACAGGGCGCAGCTTCGCTGATGTATGTATCGCCAGAAAAGGACAAAGCCGTATTCTACTGGTGGAAAACGGAACATTTCTGCAACCGGCACTTGCCACGGGTGAAGATGGCAGGACTTGCTCCAGACAAATATTATAAGGTGCATGAGCTGAACCGCATCGACACTGAACCTTTGAAATTTGAAGGTAAAAGTTTCAGCGGTGCATATCTGAATGACAACGGACTGGAAATTCCCTCTACCCACAGAGTGGAACCTTCGAAACAAAACGAATATGCCAGCCGCGTGCTTTATCTGGAAGAAGTAACTCCCTCATTTTCCGACAACCGGATAGAACAACGCCCTCCGTTACGTGTTCTTTGCTTAGGCAACTCTATCACCCGCCACGAATATAAAGCGGACATCGAATGGTTCTCCGAATGGGGCATGGCAGCATCCAAAGAAGAAAACGACTATTGCCATCAATTGGAGAAGATGCTCTCGCAAAACCGTCCCGGCACAGTGGTTACCCCGCTGAACATCGCTTATTGGGAACGTAACCTGAATTGCAATATCGACTCGCTGATTGGCACTCATGTTACGGACAAGGATGTGATTGTTATCCGCTTGGGAGAAAACGTACAAGATAAGGAAGCATTCAAATCAGGTATCCTCCGATTGGTGGAATATTGCAAGCGGAAAGCAGACAAAGTAGTCATCACCGGTTGTTTCTGGAAGGATGAGGAAAAAGAACGTGCCATCATCAACGCTGCGCATATGCATGGACTCACTTTCATTCCGATTGACTGGATAGACCGCTTGTATGATTCACGTCCGAAAGTCGGAGACACTCTTTATGACATACACGGAAAGCCATATACTGTAACCAAGGATTTCATCATCGCACATCCCGACGACGAAGGCATGAAGAAGATAGCGGAAGCAATATATAGGGTTCTCTAATGCCCCCGGTGCTTCATTCTTCCATTATTTACAACTGTATAGTTTCCAATTAATGAGAAACTACAGTTGTATGAATAAAGAATTTCAGTTTAAACCCAAAATGGAGAGAACGCCTTGGCTTACCTCCAGAAGAGTCATGGAAAAACGTTCTGGAAAAACTCGCTCCTCTCCCCATGGAAAAAGGAGTATATGTGACTTATGAAGGAATACCTGAAATGTGGAAAAAATAGTCAGTTGCCCGTCATTGATAAACCTCACATCAATGGCGGGTTTCCTTTCAAAGAAACAGTATGCAGCGATAGCCGACAAGGAATTTGCAATAAAAAAGGAGAAAAGACTTACCAAGTCTTAGAATTCCTTTTACCAATATTCTTGAGGAGAAACAAAGATATGGAACTTTAGACAAATAAACTACACCATCAAAGAGTATAAAACACCAGTGCGACAAACAAATTTCTATTGTTTATCGCACTGATATTTAACTATTTAGCTTATCTGTGGATGTTAGTACTCCTCCTCGTTGAAGAAGAAATCCTCCTTACTAGGATAATCCGGCCAAATATCTTCGATACTCTCATAGATTTCGCCCTCATCTTCCATCTCTTGGAGGTTCTCAATAACTTCAAGAGGAGCACCCGAACGCATGGCATAATCAATCAATTCATCCTTGGTTGCCGGCCAGGGAGCATCTTCAAGTTTTGATGCTAATTCCAATGTCCAATACATAATCTTGAGTATTTAAAATGAATACTAAATTTGTCTCGTTTTCTATTTTTCGGCAAAAGTATAATAAAATCTATCATTTCCAACTATTATCCCAAAATATTTCATTATTTTGTTCATCAAAATTAATTTTTCGGGATAATACAAACAAATAATCTGATAATCTGTTGACAAAAGCTAATACTTCGGGAGAAATTGTACAAGTTTCGGACAAAGCCAGAATGCGTCTTTCAGCTCTCCGGCAAATCGTGCGGCAAACATGGCAAACGGCTGCTCCACGACTTCCGCCGGGAATGATGAAAGCACAAAGTTCGGGTAATTGCTCGTCCAGCTTATCAATCTCCCGCTCGATACTTTCCACATGTTCGGGGGTAATGATACTGGCGGGTTTCAGTTGCATTTTCTCCTGGTCGGTGGCCAGGTGTGAACCGATGGCGAATAACTTATGTTGAATACTCAAGATAAAATCCCGGTCGGACTCCTCCTGCAGATAAGTGTGCAGCCATCCCAGGTGAGAATTTAATTCATCCACCGTTCCGTAAGCTTCCAGGCGGATATGAGTCTTTGGAACGCGACTTCCGCCGACAAGACTGGTAGTTCCTTTGTCTCCGGTCTTTGTATATACAAGGCTCTTTTTCATAACTTTCTTTTTTACTATTATAGATGGTAAACGTACAAAGGTTCTTAGAAGTTGATGATATACTGCTGTTTTATCTTCGTTTTATCAAAAAATAGCAAACCGACATCATACAGGTCGAAAGTTATTCCGACCCTTTCGTCAGCCTGCCACTTTTTCCAAAGCACTTTCATCTCTTTGGAATAGCAGATACCATGGACTACAAATACACTTTTAAGGGTAGTACGGTGTACGCAAACCCGAAATACTTCTTCCAATAAGTCCGGATTTTGGTAATCGTTCAGATACAGAAAATCGACTGAAGTATCCGCATCCAGAAACAGTTCCGACAAATCGGAAGCAAAGAGATAAGAAGCCGATGGTTTAGCAGACTGTAAGTACAGGGCTGTCGAGGAAGGACGCCCAACCTCAATAATCGTATCAGGCTGCACTCTATTTACCAACCGGAACAAAAAACGGTTTACCTTTTGAGAACCTTTGGTCCACCCACACTCTCTTACCATCTTTTTTTGTTCTTCTTTCAAGGAAGAATAAGCATAGTAAGGCATCTTCTCATAAATTACATCGGTAATGAGACTGAAAGCAAATGGGGAATGGACACCATATCCGCAACGATGACGGAAGCGGGAAAGCCAGATAAAAGGTCTTTTTATACAGAGTAGAAGATTCATAAAACAATCATTCGTATTTTTATTCTCCCGACAAAGATATATTTTTTTATTGAAAAAGGGTTGGTTCTTTGCAGGAACCAACCCTTATTCATTTATTCCAAGTTACTACTGCAGTCTGAATGACACAGGCACAGTATATTTCACTCGAACTTTCTTACCATTTTGCACTCCGGGAGTCCATTTCGGCATAGAACTTATCACGCGGATAGCTTCTTTATCCAAATAAGGATCAACCCCTCGCACCACTTCAGGATTAGAAATCGTTCCGTCTCTATCTACTACAAACTGAACAATGACTTTTCCTTGTGAACCAGTTTCTTGCGAAATCGTCGGATATTTGATATTGCTACCTAAATATTTCATTAAAGCAGCTGTACCTCCAGGAAACTCCGGCATGACTTCAACACTTACGTGAATAATGTCTTCAACTACCGTTTCTGTTTCTACCACTGGTGGTATCCAAATAACGTCATGAACTGCATTCATATCCTCTGACACTGTAGAAACGTTATCCGTCACCTCCATATTGTTTTCCACTATTTCGAACAATTCTGTTACCTTAGTTTCGGGAGGAGGAGGCGGTTCCAGTTTCTCTTCAGGGAATGTGATCGGAACTAGCTCTGTTACAAAGATGGATTCATCATCTGGTGATAGTGCTGCAACTCTGACATCATGTTGTGTCCATTCGAACGAAACGAACATGAAGGCTAGCGCAACAACCAAACCCATCAACAACCAAGAACCCCGTTGATTCTCAATTGCAGCCTTTTTTGATTTCTTGGCTTCCATAAAAAATGTGTTTAAGTAATTAATAATAGAAAATATATAGTATATATACTACTTTTCGTTTTTCCTCTTAAGCATTACTTAAAGTGCTCTCTCGCTGCAATAAATATAGTCTTTTTATGGATAGGTTGTTACGACGCCCCTTGTTTATTTTATTCTTTTCTCTTCTTTTCGATAAAATTTATGAATTAATCCTCATATCAGGCGACCTGCCCATTCCTGTCAACAATAGTCCTTGAATATATGTCTTTCAAAGCACACTAGAATAAATCTTTGCTAATCACCCAATCTTTCATCTTTCACCACTTATCACATTCAAAGGAACAGCTATTTCTTTCCTGAACTATTAATAGATAAGTTCATATAAACTTCCTTTTCACTAATAGATAACTTATTCTTCACCTGATTCAAACTATAAATGCAAGAGATAGTACATAAGAAGATTCCAATAAAGAGAAGATTATATATTTGGAAAAACAATCAACGGTATACAGTTAACCAGATATAACGGCATATTTCAGCAATAAACGGGATGCCGAACTGTCGCTAAATAGGTTCGCACTCATCAATATGGATGAATTTGACCAGAACCGAGTGAGCCAGCAGTCATTTCTGAAACATATTCTTCAAAAATCGGTTGTCAACGTCCGGCGTCCGCATAGCACCGCTACTCAAGAGATGCGCCGATACAGAGGATAAATTTGCAATAAAATGAGATACGGTGAAAGATGGCAGATCAGTGACAGATCATTTTACATCTATCACCAACGTACAACTACCATAGACAGGGAGTTTCAGCAGAAGGTGAAAGATTGAAAGATAAAAGCATGAAAAAGCTTTAGTGGAGGGAATATAGATATAAGACGAAACATCGTCTAACAAATTTTCGTTCTACTTAAATTGAAAAATAGACTCATTTAAATGGAGCCTGCATTCAACTTTAATAGAACGAAAATGGTCATGTAGATTAAATAAATTATTTATGAAAGAACCGAAAATAAGTATAGCGTCATAACAGATTATCTTTTACGATTCTCCGTTTGACAGGTTTAGATTAAACGAATAGTACTTATTTTGCTTTTTTCTTTTTCTTCGCGTTATCCTTCTTACGCATATCCTGGTATTTCTTATATTGTTCATCGGTCAGAATGCTTTTTATTTTAGCATCTATTTCCTGCCTTTTCTTTTGCATTTCTTCCCGCGTAGGCCTTTCATTCGATTTATTTTTCGCAGGTCTCATTTCTTTCATTGCAGCTTTGAAATCTTTGGCCTGCTTTTCATTCAAGCCCAGATCGGCAACAATCTGTTCCATACGTTTCTCTCTATCAGCCTTTCCATTCTGACGATTTTGAGCCATACATACAGTTGAGCCAATCAATAACGCAACTGCCAAACTTAAAATTTGCTTTCTCATCATTTTAATTCTCATATTAAATAAGTTAATGTATGTTAGACCTCACAAATGGGTGAAAGTTAATTCGATAATGAGGCTAAAACTGTTTTTTCACATTATTTATCAAAGGGCAGCTAGTATCACATCGAAAAACGAATAAACGTTTTCTTATCCGGTAAAAAAACAGCAGCATCCAGTTTATCGGTTTAAAAATATTATTTCTATATTTGCAGGAAACAGATCAAAAGCTTGACATACCCTTATGCAAACCTATTACAAAACCGATTAATAATTAAAACGATGAGAACACTTTTCTTTATTCTGCCATTTATCTTTATCACTACAGGATGTATTAAACAGAATACAGAAAAAAGTGATATTTTGACAACAGAGGATATAGCCAAATTTGACAGTTTATTTAATGCCTGGGAAAAAGAAATACACAACAATCCCAAAGCACAATTAAGTTCAAGTACCCGTGCTTACACCATTTTACCCCAATTCAAAGAGCTAAAAGCTATGGGTAAGAAAATTATCCCATGTATCATAGAACAGTTTGAAAAGGACAATAACACTTTTTTTGCTTTACCTCTTTATGACGAATTACAAGATAATGACAGCCTAAAATCTCACAGAGAAACAAGCGAACAAGATAAAGTGAGCGAGATTGTACAGAAATTCAGAGAACAGGAAAAAAGAAAGATGTGGGAAGAAGCTAATAGCTACAAGACGTCTATAACCGACACTACTTTCCTGAAGACAAGAGGGACGATGTCGTATGCTGCAATAGATTTATTCACGGGACGAGGTTTCAATAAAGATTACGCATTTAATCAGGTTGTCTATTTGAAAGCCTTACAAAGAGCCCAGAAACATCTGTCTGTCGTAAATGGTCAGTTGGCATGCGACTTAAAGTCAGGTACAGAAATATATATTTCCGAAGATTTATACCTATTTATCACCGACCTTTTTAAGGATTGGAATACGTGGCTGGAATCGGGAAAATATGAGATAATAAAAGACGAACAAGGGCTTTATACAGTGTTACCTAAGAAAACCAACCAGTCATCGCAAACGAACTCCGTCACATTGCGACCTATTCCCCGTGACATTCCGACTGGAGAGAACATAAGTCCCGCTTCGCTTTCTATAGAAACAGAACACGATCATTATCCGCTATCAACTACAGAAGTAAAAATAACCATCACCAACCACTCTCACTATGAATATGAGTGCGGAGAAAAATACAGCCTTGCTTACTATAACAAAAGTAAACGGCAATGGGAAACATTGCCGACCGATCCTGTCGTTAATGATATACTGTGGATTTTCCCACCGGAGCACCCGAGTCACCAACAAACAATTAAACTCTATACATCAGAATCCCCCAACCATCCAGGGAAATACCGTATCTACAAATCATTCAACAGAGGCACCAAAGTGGCTTATGGAGAATTTGAATTACTACCTTAATGTGAATTTCCAACAACAAGCACACTCCGGATCAGTAACATTCGGATAACAGCTAATCATTTCAGTAACGATTCTTTCGTCGATGACGCGTGCAAATCCATCATACCCGAATTTCGGGGCTCAGTCTGAAAACTTGGGGGATTAATTTTTGTCAATTCCCTTCATGCATATACCTTTGCTAGCCTAAAAAGGA
>NZ_JADPLO010000099.1:0-13769 GCF_015667765.1 Bacteroides sp. 1001302B_160321_D4
AGGCGAAGCCTACTGACTGGTTGAGATTCAACCTAAATAATAATATAACTTTGCAAATGATAAAACGTCCGATGCCCAACCAGTCTATTATTTATAATAAGATAGGTTCGCATCGTCCGTCACAAGTTACACATTTGCCGATTGATTCAAAATATAATATTCCCAGCTGGAACGAAACGCTTTTCATGCAAAATTCGAATTATGAAAATAATCGGCTTTCAGATGCCTTGTCAGTATCCGCTACGGCTACTCTAATGAAAGGATGGGATGTTACGGCTGAAATGAAGATACGTTTTGATGTAGAAAATAACAATATGATTCTATATGAGAATCCGCAATATGAAACTCCTTTAGGGACGCTAAAACCGGGTGATGCTACTGGACGCAGGCAAGGATTCTCTTATCCGAATATCGATTGGAAGTTAATGAAGTTCGGTTCTTATGCCCGTGGAAGTCTGTTCAATTATTATTTGTCGCCTAATGTGTCCAGTATGTATATTCAGCAATGGGGAAAACATTCTTTCAAGGCAATGGCGGGATTCCAAATGGAAATGAAAGAAGATTCCAATGAGTATATGTATAAAGATGGAATGATGAGTAATGATATCTTTTCTTTTGCAAATGCCAGCGGGAACGTCATAGCCGGAGAAGATCGTACACATTGGGCTACAATGGGGGCTTACCTTAAGTTGAACTGGAATTATGACAATATATATTTCTTTGAGTTCAGCGGGCGTTATGATGGCTCTTCACGTTTTGCAAAAGGAAACCGTTGGGGATTTTTCCCTTCATTCTCTGCTGGTTATGATATTGCCAGAACAGATTACTTCCAGAGGCTGAAACTTCCGGTGTCTCAATTGAAAGTCCGTGTGTCTTATGGTCGTCTGGGTAATCAGAATGGAGCCGGATTATACGATTATCTGGCTACTATGTCATTGGATGCTTTGGGATCTAATGGTTGGTTATTGCCTACTGCCTCTTCTGCCAGTGCTATCAAGGGAACGATAGCAAAGACCCCTAAAATGGTAAGTCCGTTTATTACATGGGAAAAAGTGGATAATGCAAACTTGGGACTTGATTTGATGCTGTTCGACAATCGGCTTTCTTTAGAAGCAAATATATACCAGCGCATGACAAGGGATATGATTGGTCCGGCCGAAGCTATTCCCGATATTAGTGGTATAGCTTCCGAAAACCGCTCTAAAATAAATAATGCTACATTGCGTAACCGCGGATGGGAGCTTTCGGTGAACTGGCATGATCAGCTGAAATGTGGATTTAGTTATGGCGTAGGATTCAATGTGTTTAGCTATAAGGCTGTCGTTACCAAATATAATAATCCAGATGGAACCATTTACAATAATCACACCGGGTATGGTCCTAATAAAGGATATTATGAAGGGATGGATCTTGGTGAGATTTGGGGGTATCAGGCTGACGACCTTTTCATGACAAACCGTGAGATTGATGATTACTTGCGAAAGGTGGATATGAGTGCGCTCAAGCCGGATGACATGTGGCGTCGTGGAGATTTGAAATATATAGATTCCAATAATGATGGGAAAATAGATGGTGGTGACGGTACGATATACAATCATGGTGACTTGAAGATTATTGGTAATACAACTCCCAAATATTCGTTCGGTATCAATTTGAATGTGGGATATAAGGGTTTTGAAGTATCTACTTTATTGCAAGGAGTGGCAAAAAGGGATTTCCCGATTTCGGGAAGTAGCTATATGTTTAGTGCAGGTAGCTATAACTTCAAGGAGCATCTGGATTATTTCAGCCCGGAGACTCCGAATGGCTTTTTGCCTCGTCTGACTAGCTGGAAAAATAATCAGGACTTTTATGTAAATACAGGGTATAATTCAACTCGCTATTTATTGAATGCAGCTTATATGCGTATGAAGAACCTGACTGTATCATATAATTTCGATAAGAAGTTGCTAAAACATATCGGTATTAGTCGACTGAAATTGTATGTAGCATGCGATAACCTGTTTACTGTAACAAAATTGCCAAAACAGTTTGATCCGGAAACGCTTAATCAGGTGAACGGAATGGCTGGAGGTACTACTACAGAGGCTCCGGGTCTAACCTCACCGGTCGTATCTAATGGTAATGGTATGGTGTATCCGCTAAACCGGAATTTTGTATTCGGACTTGATTTTACTTTTTAAATAGAGGATAATGATGAAAAAAATATATTTATTAGCAGTAGCTTTAGCCGGTACTTTATTGACTTCCTGTTCTGACTTTCTGGATAAAGTGCCTTTGGTGGTGCCCAGTAGCGAGACATTCTTGACGAATCAAAGTGCCGTGACTAATTATGTCAATGGTTTGTATATTGCTCTTCCTTCTGCAGGTGCCTATGGCATGGGAATAATGGGAGAAGAAAAGAATAGTGATAATATGGTAGCCATGGTGTATGACAGGCGTATGAACGGGGAGTTGCAAGAATCTATCGGAGGCGTAACAGAATGGCAGAAAGGATACCAGAATCTACGTAGTGTCAATTACTTCTTAGAATATTATAAAGTACCGGCAGCTGAAGAAACAGCGGAAGTATTATCTCTGAAAGGAGAAGCCTATTTCTTTCGTGCATATTGGCACTATTACTTGTTGACTAAATTCGGCAGTATTCCTGTGATGGACAAGTTTTGGGATGGAAACGCTACCGTTGGCGGGTTACAGATTCCGGCACGTGATCGTTCGGCAGTGGCACAATTCATTCTTGATGATTTGAAGGCAGCTAAAGAGTTGCTATATTCCCGCAGCAAATATCAGGGATTGCGTATTTGTAAAGAAGCTGCTATGGTTATGGCGATGAGAGTGGCACTCTTTGAAGGTACGTGGGAGAAATATCATAAAGGTACTGACTTTGCCGCTGCCGAGTATAAATCAGATGATTTTTTGCAGCAAGTACTTACTTTGGGGGATGAATTGTTTCAAATGGGTATTACATTAAACACAAAAGAGAATGATAAATCAGTGAAGAATATTGATGATGCGTATGGAAACCTGTTCAATTCAAAAGATTTGTCGGCTACTCAGGAAGTGTTGTTTTGGAAGAAATATTCAATTGCCGACAACTTGGTTCACAGTTTAAATACGAATTTATCCAGTGGAATGTGTGATGCTGAAGGACCAGCCGGACTTTCTCAATCATTAGTAGATAATTATTTAAGTGTGGATGGCAACTTTATTGATCCCACAGCCGCAAAATTTAAAGATTTCAATGAATCTTTTAAGGATAGGGATGGTCGGTTGCTGGCCACTGTAATGCATTCGGACTGTAAATACAAATCGATGACAGTGAAAGGAGCTAAGAAAATGCTGGTGAAGGCTTATTCAGAGGAAGATAAAGATTTAATCAATCCTCCTCAAATTGTAAGTACCGGAAATCAGAGTAATACTACCGGCTATCATATCCGTATGGGAATTGATACTACATTCGTAAGTGGGCAGGGAGAAACTGCCACTCCAATGATTCGTTATGCAGAAGCCTTGCTGGCTTATGCAGAAGCTGCGGAAGAATTGGGAAAATGTGACGCTGCTGTTTTGGAGAAGACTATAAAGCCATTACGCGAACGGGCCGGAGTCACTTATCTCGCTCCATCAGCTATTGATCCCAATTTCCCTGATTTTGGTTATACAATTTCTGCCAATCTGCAAGAAATCCGTCGGGAAAGACGCTCTGAACTGCCATTGCAGGGAATGCGTTTGGATGATTTGATGCGTTGGAGAGCACATAAGTTATTCCAGGGGAAACGTGGCGGAGGCGCTTACTTTGGAGCCGGCAGCGTTTTATATAAATCAATTGATCCGAAGAATGAAGAATTGGCTCAAATTCTGGTAGACAATAACGATTACTTGGATCCACTGAAAAATGTTCTTCCACGTGGGTTCCAGTTTGATGCGGGACGTGATTATCTACTTCCGATTCCACCGAGCGAGATATCATTGAATAAAGAACTGACACAGAATCCGGGGTGGCGCAAAAATTGAGAAGCATCAACTTAAGTTCATTGATAATTATAAAGAAAAAAACATGAAGAATATATTCTACAAACTATTTTCAATATCTCTATTGGGTGTATGCTTGATGGGATGTGAAGATGAAACTAAGTATTTGCCTTTACCACAAGCTGTTCCTTTTACGATGACTGTCAATAATACGACTTTTGTAATGGGCGAAAAGTTAGTTGTCGATTTGGATATTAATCCGGATAAGGATGGAAGCGAGGTTTTGGCTAACGAAGATTTTGATATTTATTTTACCGCTAAAACTGGTACGGAGGATGTGTCCGGCGTATTCAAAGATTTTCATAACATCGTTACTTTTCCGAAAGGTGAGAAGAGTATTCGTGTTGAGTTCCCTCTGAAAGAAACTGGATTGGAAGGAAGTAAAAACTTTAATTTTGTAGCTTTTTCCCGCGGATACGAGATTGGTAACCCTAGTTTTCCTATGAAAGTGTCCGATTACTATCGGGTAAATATGGCAATACAAGGCAATGCGGACAATATAGTAACGGAAGGTGATAAATTTGTGTTGGTAGCCAGTCTGGATAAACCGAGGGCAATACCTATTGTGGTAAGTATCAGCGCAAAAGCGGAGGATGAGAGCTCTTTTGAAAATTTGCCCAGTGAACTGACTATTCCTGCAGGAGCGCTGAACGCAAAAACTGACCCTATATCTTTAGTTATGGATGGAGCGAAGACAGGAGATAAGGAGTTGACATTGAATTTCACTTCAAACTCTGAAGCTAATCCGATGAAGTCTGATAAATTAGTAATTATGATGACTGACCTCGAATCTCTTGCCAATCCGGATATGTATGATCCGACCTTGGTGTATGAACATCCGGAATATCCATTTGTATCTAAAGGCAATAAAAGCAAATTCGATGCTTGGTGGGGGAGTGACAGAAGCTCGTCTGTAGAAATAACCGGAAAAACGGGTGCTAAACCTGGAACTGATTATGCTTCGTTAACTTCGCATCCCAACCAGAAATTAGCAGAGGAAGGATGGAAATTCTGGAGTGGCGTAGAGTTCCATTTTATACAAAGCTCTTTCGGGTGGAGTATGCCGACGAAGCCGAATACGTCGTTTGGTAACTATAGGCATTGGTCTTTTAATTATATTCCAACTAAATCAATACAAGATGTGTTTGCTGCTAATCGCGATAAATGTTCTAATGTAACAGAAGACGGTACTTATCAATTGTGGGTACAAGCTGGTTCCACACCGGGAGACGGACTTGGTGCGAGTAGAGATTACGGTTCGGCTGCTGTATATATTGGAAGAGGCGGTTCAGGTGCTTCTACCCGTTTTATACACATCAATCCGGGAATGCGTATAGAAATGAGAGTGCGTGTGACGGGAGATCGTACGGGTATTGTTCCGGTCATTGAGCTTAGAGATGCACCTGGGGGCGTATTTGATAAACAAATACAGAGAATCGATATTCTTAGAAATACGAAAGGAAACTTGGTGACACAAGGTGTTTTCTCGACAATGGAAGATGGTACTAAAACAAGCCCACTCCCCAAAATTGGTGATTATAATATTTATTGGGTAGAATTGACTACAGATGGAATAAAAGTAGGAATCAATGGAAGTACGAATGTAGATGTCCCTTCGACAAGTTCTTGGGGTTTTGCTCCTGCAGATGGCTTGGCTTTGGATTTCCTTTTTGCTCCGGCAGACAATCGTCCGGACGGATGGGATAGTGTATTGAAGGCTATTTCCGAACCTAAGACCGATCCGAATACACCTATGATGGAAATTGATTGGATTCGTTTTTATACGAATAGCACGTATTCGGACGAAGGCGTGACATACTGGGCAAATGCAGGTCAATTATTCTACTAATATAGTGTTCTGCTTTCAATAGATTAATTGATAAAATGTCGGAAGTCAGGTGTTTATGCATCTCTTTCGACATTTTCACTCTTAAAAGTTTTATTACCATGAAGAAAGAAATCTTAATTATTCTCGTGCTATTGACGTCTTTGATTAGTATGCATGCCGCCAACTTGACATCTCCCCCTATTTCAATAGTTCCCCGTCCGGCGCAGGTCGTGCCGGGAGAGGGCAACTTTACCTTCTCTTCTCAAACGCTGTTTTCGGTAGAGAACCATGAGCAGGCTGTCATCGTCCGCAACTTTATAAACTTATTGAAGAGAAGCTCGGGGATCACCTCACAGTTGGCAATAGGTGGCAGTGAGAAGAGCCATGTCTGCTTTACAATCGACTCTTCTTTAAAAAGCGAAGCCTATCAGTTGGCAGTTACTCCGGAACAGATTCAGGTAAAGGCATCGGATATAAAAGGCTTTTTCTATGCATTACAGACCATCCGCCTATTGTTGCCGTCGGCTGTTGAAGGCAATCAACAGGCTAAGAATATCCGATGGAGTATCCCCGCCGTAACCATTCAGGATGAGCCGCGCTTCGGTTATCGGGCATTGATGCTGGATGCCGCCCGTTTCTTCATCCCCAAGGAAAACGTGTTGCGTATCATCGACTGTATGGGCATGCTCAAAATCAATACGCTTCATTTCCATCTCACGGACGATAACGGCTGGCGATTGGAAATCAAGAAATATCCCCGTTTGACGGAAGTGGGAGCATGGAGAGTGAACCGCATGGACGTTCCCTTCTATTTCCGCCGTAACGCCGAACCGGGTGAACCCACTCCTATCGGTGGATTTTATACACAGGAAGATATTAAAGAAATGGTCTCCTATGCTGCCGACCGCCAGATAGAAATTATCCCCGAAATAGATATGCCGGCTCACAGCAACGCTGCACTGGCTGCCTATCCGCAACTGGCCTGCCCCGTAGTAGACAGTTACATCGGAGTAATTCCGGGTTTGGGCGGAAGTAATTCGGGAGTGATTTATTGTGCCGGAAACGATAGTGCATTTACATTCTTGCAAGATGTTTTAGATGAAGTGATGGCAATCTTCCCTTCGCGATATATTCATCTGGGAGGAGATGAGGCGCAGAAAGGGTACTGGAAAAAATGCCCGCTTTGCCAGCAGCGGATAAAGAAAGAGCACCTTGCCAACGAAGAAGACCTGCAAGGTTACTTTATGAAACGGATGAGCGACTATGTACGCAGCAAAGGACGCGAAGTGATAGGTTGGGATGAACTGACAAATAGCAGTTTCCTGCCGGAAGGTGTTATCATCCAAGGCTGGCGCGGACTCGGTACGGCTGCTTTGAAAGCCGCGGAAAAAGGACATCAGTTCATTATGACCCCTGCCCGCATCTTGTATCTGATTCGTTATCAAGGCCCGCAATGGTTCGAACCCCAGACCTATTTCGGAAATAACACGCTGAAAGACATCTACGATTACGAACCTGTGCAAGCGGACTGGAAACCGGAATATGCTTCTTTGTTAAAGGGCGTACAGGCATCTATGTGGACGGAGTTCTGCAATAAGCCGGAAGATGTCGATTATTTAGTGTTCCCCCGTCTTGCCGCCCTGGCGGAAGTGGCATGGACACAGCCCGAACACAAGGACTGGACTGCGTTTTTGAAAGGACTGGATGCCTATAATGAGCATCTGACAGCTAAAGGCATCGTTTACGCCCGTTCAATGTACAACATCCAGCATACGGTAACTCCAAACGATGGAATGCTTGAAGTGAAACTGGAATGTATCCGTCCTGATATGGAGATACATTATACGACGGACGGCAGCGAACCTACGGCAACTTCACCGCTCTACGAAAAAATAGTGCCTGTAAAAGAGGCGCTTACCCTAAAAGGTGCAACTTTTGCGTACGGCAGACAGATGGGAAAGACATTGATACTTCCTGTCCGATGGAACCTGGCTACCGCCAAACCTGTACTGGGAACCAATCCGACTGAAAAGCTCCTGACGAATGGAATACGCGGAAGCCTGAAATATTCGGATTTCGAGTGGTGCTCATGGGCGGACAATGACTCTGTCTCTTTTACGATTGACTTGCTGAAGCCGGAAATGCTGAACACGTTGACATTGGGATGCATCACGAACAATGGAATGGCTATCCATAAACCGGCATCCGTGAGGGTGGAAGTTTCGGATGATAACTCCAAGTTCCGCGAAGCCGTTGTGCAGAGCTTCACGTCTGAAGAGATTTTCCGTGAAGGGAATTTTATAGAAAACCTGTCATTGAAACTGGGAGGCACACAGGCCCGTTATGTACGTGTGACCGCCAAAGGTCCGGGAGTTTGTCCTGCATCTCATGTGAGACCGGGACAGACATCGAGAATCTTTTTTGATGAAGTGATGCTGGAGTAAGACAAGCCAGGCAGGTGTGGAGGGCGACGCATAAGCGCGGATTATTTTTTAAGTCTAGTAAGGTGGCGATTGATTAAATAGGCTATATATAGCTTGCGTGTTGGAGCTATAGATCCAACACGCAGGTCATATATGCCCAACACATTGGATCTATATGTCCAATACGCACGGTATATATAGCTTGCAAGTAACTGATAAACAGCGTTATTCTACCAGACTTTTTGCTCTTTCCAATGCTACGTTGATATTCGGGCAGATATTCTCTTTTCCCAGCAACTCGTAGAATCCGGCTTTTTCCAGTACATTATGCACGTTCTCGTTGACTCCCGAAAGGATAATGGTAGTCTTTTCCTTCTGCGACATTTCGCAGAGAGCAGTCAGGTTATGAATACCTGTGGAGTCGATGAACGGAACCTTGCGCATACGGATGATACGTACTTTCGGGCGGTCTCCCAGTTGTGTCATTGTTTCTTCAAACTTGGTAGCGATGCCGAAGAAATAAGGGCCGTTAATTTCGTATACCTCTATACCTTTGGGAATCATCAGGTTTTCTTCGTGTACGGTAATATCCGATTCTTTGTTCGGGTCAATCTCATCGGTAATCACTGAGATTTCGGTAGTCTCCATGACACGTTTCATAAAGAGGACGCAAGCAATCACCAGTCCCACCTCGATAGCGACAGTCAGGTCGAAGATAACGGTCAGGAAGAACGTGATAAGCAGTACGGTAACGTCCGATTTCGGATTCTTCAGTAAAGCTCTGAATACACGCCATCCGCTCATGTTGTAAGATACGATGACCAGTACTCCGGCAAGGCATGCCATCGGGATATATTGTGCGAGTGGCATCAGGAAGAGCAGAATCAACAGTAATACTACTGCATGAATGATTCCGGCTATCGGTGTCTTACCTCCGTTGTTGATATTCGTCATGGTACGGGCGATAGCTCCGGTGGCAGGAATACCTCCGAACAGAGGAGCTATGATATTGGCAGCTCCCTGTGCAATCAGTTCTGTATTGGAATCGTGGCGGTCGCCTATCACACCGTCGGCTACAGTGGCAGACAGCAGCGATTCGATAGCTCCCAATACGGCAATGGTGATAGCTACCGGAAACAATTCCCTGATAGCTTCCCAATCCAACGCAGGCACAACGGCATCGGGCAACTCTGATTTAATGGTGAAGCGGTCGCCGATTGTCTGGATGCAGTCGATTCCTCCGAAAGTTTTCATCAGGTAAACAGCTACCGTCACTACGATGATGGCAATCAGCGAGCCGGGAATTTTCTTTGAGAACTTCGGAGTGATGGCGATAATAATAATGCTGACAATACTAACGATGGTATTCCACCAGTTGATCGTGTCGAAGTGTCGGAAATAAATCAGCCACTTCCCGACGAAGTCTCCCGGCACTTTCTCGTCTCCGAAAGATAAACCGAAAATATCGGCAATCTGGGTCGTGAAAATAGTGACGGCGATACCGCTGGTAAATCCGACGATGATAGGATAAGGAATGAATTTGATGACAGCTCCCAGCTTGAACACTCCTAATAATACAAGGAGTACGCCCGCCATTAGCGTGGCTACAATCAGTCCGGCCTCGCCGTATTGTTGTATGATGCCATAGATAATGACGATAAATGCTCCCGTAGGACCGCCGATCTGGACTTTGCTGCCTCCCAACAGGGAAATGATGAATCCCGCAATGATAGCGGTGATAATACCTTTTTCGGGCGAAACTCCCGAAGCGATACCGAAAGCGATAGCCAGTGGAAGCGCTACGATACCTACGATGATGCCGGCCATCAGGTCCGCCATAAACGTTTCTTTCGAATAATTCTTTAGACAAGAAACCAGTTTGGGTTTAAATTCAAATAGCTTCATTTTTAGATGTTATTATACGTGTACTCTGTACTTTTTTGCAAAGTAGAGGTTGCAAAATTAGATAAAATAATCGAAATAAGTATGTTTTTGAACATACTATTTGTCTGTTGATAGATTTCGTCAATGAGGTGATAGTTTTTATTCATTAAGAAAGGTGGTTTATTGTGAACAAATCGTTTATATTTGCGTTATAAATAGTACGACAAGTTACGTTTGGTAATCAACCAATTTAAAATATATATAGAATTATGGCTAAGAGTATTAAAGGAACTCAAACAGAGAAAAATCTGTTGACTTCATTCGCAGGAGAATCACAGGCTAGAATGCGTTACACTTATTTCGCAAGTGCAGCTAAAAAAGAAGGCTACGAACAAATTGCGGCTATTTTCACTGAAACTGCCGATCAGGAAAAAGAACATGCAAAACGTATGTTTAAGTTCCTCGAAGGCGGTATGGTAGAAATCACTGCCAGCTATCCGGCCGGTGTAATTGGTAATAC
Organism: Bacteroides sp. 1001302B_160321_D4; assembly: GCF_015667765.1. Classification (NCBI taxonomy): domain Bacteria; kingdom Pseudomonadati; phylum Bacteroidota; class Bacteroidia; order Bacteroidales; family Bacteroidaceae; genus Bacteroides; species Bacteroides sp. 1001302B_160321_D4. Next base: position 10,685 of record NZ_JADPLO010000099.1, read on the forward strand.
ACTTGAAAATCTTCGCGCTGCCGCAGCGGGTGAACATGAAGAATGGTCACTGGATTATCCTCACTTTGCCGACGTGGCAGAACAGGAAGGTTTCCCGATGATTGCTGCTATGTACCGCAATATCTCCATCGCAGAAAAAGGTCACGAAGAAAGATATCTTGCCTTCGTAAATAACATCGAAAATATGACTGTATTCGCTAAAGAAGGCGAAGTGGTATGGCAATGCCGTAACTGCGGTTACATTGAAATCGGTAAGGAAGCTCCTGAAGTTTGCCCGGCATGTCTGCATCCACAGGCTTATTTCGAGGTGAAGAAGGAAAACTATTAATCTACGGATGAATTAGATAGAGGGGATATATCCATTAGGTATATCCTCTTTATATGTTACTATGGAAATCATATTATACGATTCAGAAATAAAAAGATTAAAACTCTCCAAGTTTCAAATGGATTATCTATCTTTGCTACAAATTGCAGTTGTATGTCATCAAGAAGAACTAATAAACTTGTAGTTCCCTTTGTAAAGTGGGTTGGAGGAAAGAGGCAGATACTTTCAGAAATTGAAAAGTATTTGCCTTCAAAATTTGCAACTTACTACGAGCCTTTTATTGGTGGAGGAGCGTTACTTTTTCATATACAGCCAAAAAATGCCATTATCAATGATTTTAATGCTGAATTAATAAACCTTTATACTGTAATAAAAGAAAATCCATTAGAACTGATAGCGGATTTGAAAAAACATAAAAATGAAGCAGACTATTTTTATGAGATTCGGAGTCTGGATAGAGATAGAGAGAAATTTTCGGCATTAACAAACATAGAAAGAGCTTCGCGAATTATATTTCTAAATAAAACTTGTTATAATGGTTTATTTCGAGTGAATAGCTCTGGGGAATTTAATACTCCTTTTGGTAGATATAAGAATCCTAATATAGTCAATGAGATAACTATAAAAGCTGTCTCCTTATATTTGAATAATTCCAATGTCTTAATAATGAATGGTGATTTCGAGGAGGCTTTACATAACGTTTCTAAAGGTGATTTCGTTTATCTCGATCCTCCTTATGATCCGTTATCAAACAGTTCTTCATTTACGGGATATACTCAGGGAGGATTTGATCGTACAGAACAAGAACGGTTGAGAAATGTTTGTGATTGGCTGCATGCAAAGAAGGCAAAGTTTCTCTTATCAAACTCATGTACTGATTTGATTCTTGATTTATATAAGAACTATAACATAACTGAAATAAAGGCCATTCGATCCATCAATTCAGATGCTGAAAAGAGGGGACAGGTCTCTGAAGTATTAATAAGAAATTATGAATAATGCAAGTAAGATAGACACTAATTGGACGAAAATTTTTAATAAATATCCTATTCTGCAAACTATAAAAGATGAAGGAAAGTATATTATAACAGCACAACAAATTAAAGAATTTTGGGAGCCTCGTTTGATGACTAAACACGATCATAGTGTCAATAGACCCCAGATATTTATAGATAATTCTTTGTCTATTTTGCCAATTACACGAGGAAGCTATATTATTGGTGCAATGGACTTGTATCATGATTTTGCATTATCTGATAGAGAGAAAGTCTTTGATAGTACAGATAGTATGCCTGTTTCTTCACCTGCATTTATTGAGTCTATTGATTTTAATAATATCACAAGTGAGGCTACGGCTATTAATAGCATATATGTTTCGGATATTCTCAGGGATTTCTTGAATGAACCGACCTTGTTGCCTACGGTAAATGGGCGAATGGGAGCTGGAAGTTTCTCATTTAGTGTCAATTGTTTGTCAGGTGAAGATACTTCTCTTTTAGTGGATGTAAGTAACTCACAGATAGAGATTGATGGAGGTTATGAAGGAACAAATTCTTTGTGTTTGATTGAAGCTAAAAGTTCTCTTTCTACAGATTTTTTGGTACGCCAACTTTACTATCCCTTTAGATTATGGACTAATAAGATAACTAAGCCTATCAGACCTGTATTTTTATTGTATAGTAATGGTACATATTATTTATTTGAATATGCTTTTGAAGAAATAGGTAATTATAATTCCCTAAAGAGAGTGCAATATAAAAAATATCGTATTGAGAACGATGTGATAACCTTACAGGATATACTTGAGATACCAAAGCGTATTCCAGTTGTCAAGGAACCGCAAATTCAATTCCCACAAGCAGATTCGTTGGAACGCATTATCAACCTTTGTGAAATTATGAATTCGGATAATAAAGCGTTTAATAAATATGGTATAGCAAAAATATATAGTTTTGATGAGCGCCAGTCAGATTATTATGCGAATGCAGGTGTTTATTTGGGTTTAATTCAGCGGTATAAAAAAGGGAGTATCTACAATTATAAACTATCGAATTTAGGGAAACAAATTTTTAAATTGCCATTGCGAAGCCGACATCTTCGGGTGGCAGAATTGATTCTTAGCCATAGTCCTTTTAGACAGACATTGAAGAGTTATATTGATAATGCTAATATCCCATCTAAAGAGGAGGTAATAGATATCATGAGGCATTGCGAACTTTACCGCATGTCTGAAAATTTATATTATCGCCGTTCCAGTACAGTGATTAGTTGGATAAATTGGGTACTTAATTTACGTACTGAATAAATTCGTATAATGCCCTTAAAATCATATTATAAATCATCGGATGGAGCATTTACTCTTTTACTTGGCGATTGTCGACAACTTTTGTCACAGTTTGATTTTCAATTTGATATGATTTTTGCTGATCCTCCTTATTTTCTTTCGAATGGAGGGATTTCTGTACAATCTGGTAAAATTGTTTGTGTAGATAAAGGAGATTGGGATCGTAGTTTTGGCAAAGAATCCATTGATAATTTTAATTATAAATGGATTGCTGATTGTCGTGACAAACTTAAAGATAATGGTACAATTTGGATATCAGGGACTTATCATAATATTTTTTCTGTAGCTAATCAGTTAACTGAACTTGGGTTTAAAATTCTTAACTGCATTACGTGGGTAACCATTCTATTTTCCGCCTTGACATAAGTTGTTAGCCGCCATATCTTTGCGCCGTAACCTTTAACAAGAATGAT
>NZ_JADPLO010000009.1:0-23722 GCF_015667765.1 Bacteroides sp. 1001302B_160321_D4
TTTTTCGTAGGGCGTTGCCCTACGCTATATAATTAAGCCCTTTCAGGGCACCCCAATAAATATATAATTGTAAGGCTTTCAGCCTAACTGCTAAATTCCCATTTATCATTTCAATTTAAAACGGTATACAACCATGGAAGCGGCTTCCAATTCGAACGGCTGATTCAGGTCCAGTCCGACTTCCGTCTCTACCGGTTGGACTTCATTCGGGGTAAACGGGGTGTTTTCTTTTCCCGGAACCAGTACCAGGCTTGTTTTATGTGCCTTGACGGGACGTTTGAAGCCGGAAACTTCCGGTTGTAGAGTGACTTTTTTATCCTGCAGGTTTATCAGTTTCAGGATATATTGTTTGCTGGCCGTATCATATCCCATCGTAACAAAGATGTTCTGCAAACCTTCTATATCCTTGATCGCTGCATCCAGACACACGTCAAACGTGTTATCCCTGAACATCTTCGCCAGGTAGAAGAAGGAAGTCTTTACGCTACTGTCTACTCCATTAATCAACATCGGCAGGAAGATACGGTGTTCCAGAAAGTCCCAATGCCTCATCACCGGACGTTCGGCAAACAAGGGATTCAAATCACCGTTGCGTTCTATTGACATACGGATGGCTCCGGTAGCCAGCAGGTTATAAGGATATTTTCCGCTAATACCCAATTCGCCGATAAATAGATCGGCAACACCCCGTTTGTAGTTATCAAAACGATAATGCTGTTCGCAAGCCCATTCGATTGAGTTATAATAATGTTCGTCGAACACTTTCACATTCTTCGGGTTGACAAAATTGGGAATATCCTTCCGTTTGTCATCATTCTCTCTTCCGACTACACGGATGACACTATTGGCTATATAAATCAAGTCAGGATATTTGGCGGACAACGCCTGATAGATTTTCTCATAACGCTCCCAATACACAGGTCCGAAATCTTCATTTCCAATCTCGATATATTTTAGCGGGAAAGGAGCGGGATGACCGTTCTTTGCCCGTTCAGCTCCCCATTTCGTAGTTGTATCACCAATGGCATACTCGATGGCATCCAACGCATCCTGGATATAAGCGTCCAGATCGACATCAATGTGTCTGAAATTCCACTGTGGACTTTGCTTCACCCAACCACTGCAAATCATACCCGTAGGCATCACATACATCGCATCAGCTCCCACATATTCGCACAATTCATAAAACTCATGATAGCCGATTCCGTCGGTACGGTAATAAGGCGCCCATTTGCTCCACTGTCCCGGACGATTTTCAATCGGTCCGAGCGTCTTTTTCCAGTGATACATCGTTTCTTCATTGACTCCGTGCACGATGCATCCGCCCGGAAAACGGATAAAGCTGGGAGAAAACTCTTTCAGGTTCTGAACAATGTCTTTACGGAATACGGATTTTCCATCGTTCCAGGTATCGGACGGGAACAGGGAAACGACATCTATCTGAAATTGTCCTTTCGACATCGGTTGTATGGCAAACATTCCACGCCGGACGTTCTTTTCCGGTTTCAGTTCACCGGTATATTTTGTCCAGTCCCGATTCCCTACATTCACTTCGATCACATTGCTCACCCGCTGTCCCCATTCGTCAACCAGAAATACACATAACGGAGCGGAATAATTCCTGTTCTTCAGAAACAAGGAAAGGCGGTAAGACGTATCTGTCTTCAGGTTCATTCCATAATATCCACGGTTGAGAATCAGGGCATCCGGATGGTTCGCAATATCTTCCGTGACATTAACCAGCAGCGAATACTTATTTTCCCCGCTCATCGGATTTTCATCCGTGCGACTGATAAATACAGGAGTATATGATAACGGATAAGTCGTCCATCCAATCAGCGGATCGGCCTGAAACACTTTTTTCTCTTTAACGCGGGGAGCCGGAACATTTTCATAAAGACCGTTCTTCACAGATAATCCGGCAGGCGGTGTAGCTTCTTCAAACGAACGGTTACGTATCAGTTCGGCGTGCAGGGCACCCTCGCCCATCATTCCTATTTCCTCATAATGGAAACCGTACTTTACGGGAGCCACTTTGTGGGTTTTCGATTTATTGATATACAACGTTCCATCGGAGGAAGACGGAGAGGAACTATTCCCATATACCAGAGGTAATGTGAAAAACAGACCGATACCAAACGTAAAGGATTTGACTGTCGAATGATTCATAGCATTTGTTTTTAGAGTTTCACATTGCAAATGTGGTCTTTTCTATCCAAGAAAAACAGAAAAATAATGCTTAATACCTGCAATCATGTATAAAAATCTGTAGCGAAGCGGCAAACTGAACATGAGTGCTGCCCGTTTGAACAATTCTACGACTGTTCAAAACAAAAAAAGACGTATCTTTAGGTCGTGAAAATCAATCAGAAAAGCCATGAGAACCACCTTACTTAAATTCGTACTCTTATTTAGTCTCGTGCTCTTAAATACAAGCTTGTCGACGGGACAGATTCAATATAATAATATACGCTTCAAACAGCTAAGTATAGCTGAAGGACTCCCGCATAATACGATCAATGCAATTACCCAGGACAACCACGGGTTCATCTGGTTTGGTACACGCAACGGATTGTGCCGATATGACGGTTATAATATCAACCTGTTCGCACATAATGAAGCCGACAGCACCTCACTCCGCCACAATTTCATCACACGCTTATATAACGATTCGCTCCGTAACATTCTATGGATCTCTACCGATCAGGGCATCTGCAGCTATAACTACGAGACAGAAGATTTCAGCCGTTACCAGATTAAAGGGAACACTAAGGATGATGTTTGTTTCCTGAACACCAGCGATGGTATGCTTCTGGCCGCTTGTAGCAACGGGCTCTACCGTTACAATGAACAAGACAGTCTGTTCGTTCCTTTTCTTCTCAATGAAGAAAAACCTCATGTGAGATACCTTGCGGAGGACGGAGACAAAACCTTATGGATAGACACCAACAAAGGACTGATGCGATACAGTCTGGAGAAGAAACAGTTCGTTTCCCTCCCGACTCTCATCCAGCCTTTTACACAGCAATGCAACAATGCCGTCCTGATCTCGTCCAACCAGCTTTTATTTAATACTAACAACGATTTTTTCGTCTATCATATACAAAGCAATACGCTGTGTAATCTTTCGAAAGACCTTGAAGTGAAAGACTTCCGGTGTGCGGCAACCGACCATACGGGGAATATATGGGTAGGCACGGAGTATGGCATCTTTGTCTTCAACAAACTCTATCAACTGATTGCACACTACGAACAATCGGAACGGGATTTAAGTGCGCTGAACGATTCTCCCATTTACAGCCTTTATCAGGACAAGGCTCATAATATGTGGGTGGGAACCTATTTCGGAGGAGTCAATTATTATATATTCGGTTCCGACCAGTTCCAGATATATCCATACGGAGCCAGTTTCAATCATTTGAGCGGAAAGGCTGTCCGCCAGATTATCAATGCTCCGGACAATGGTCTGTACATCGCCACCGAAGATGGCGGATTGAACTACCTGAACAATAAGAAAGAAATCACCCGTGCCGAACGGCTTCACAAGCAAATGCAAATCTACGCCAAGAACATACATTCTTTATGGCTCGACAAAGATAACAGCCTGTGGCTCGGACTGTTCCTGAAAGGAGCTCTTCACTATATACCGCATCTAAACCGCACGGTGGACTATAATCTACTGTCGGATGAGGTTTCTTCCGGCTTCTGTATCATCGAAGACAAGAACGATCATATCTGGTACGGAGGCCCTTCCGGCTTATTCCTGATCGACAAGAAGAAAGCGAACTCCCGCCCAGAAAAGATTTCATCTCTCCGTGTCTTTAACCTGGTACAGTTTAATGACAGTATACTTTGGGCAGGAACCCGAAAAGGCAGTATATTTCAGATCAATACCCATACACTGAAAGTAACCTCGCTCCCTATCCTGCCGCATACCGATCTCTACATCACCTATATCTACCCCGATTCACATCAACGGATATGGATAGGTACAGACAACAACGGGCTTTATGTATCAGACCGCAACGGTAGCATTATCGCCTTTTACAGTAAAGAACAGTTGGGATCCAACGCCATCAAAGGTATCATTGAAGATGAGATGAGTAATGTTTGGGTAGGTACCGGAAACGGACTTTGTTGTATCAATTCCCAAGCAGGAAGCATTGACCGATATACCACGGCCGACGGATTGCCCATCAACCAGTTCAACTACTCCTCCGCCTGCAAGAAGCCTGACGGAGAATTGTATTTCGGAACTATCAACGGTATGATTTCTTTCTACCCGGAACAGGTACGCTCCGTCAATCCCCGTTTCAACATTGCACTGACTGCCATTTGGAGCAACAGCGAATATATGTCGCCCAACAATGAGAAAGCATTCATCCCTTCCTCTATCTCCGAACTGACAGAGATCACCCTGACGCACGAACAAGCCCAATCCCTGCGTCTCGAATACTCCGGACTGAATTATCAATATACCGACAACACTCAATATGCGATGAAAATGGAAGGTATCGACAAGGACTGGCAGTTTGTAGGCAACCAGCATCAGGTACGCTTCTCCAATCTGCCTTCAGGAAGATATATCTTAAAGATCAAAGCCAGCAAAGATGGTATCCACTGGGACGAAACGGGCCAAAAGGACCTTGCTATCAGAGTCCTTCCTCCCTGGTGGCTCTCGCCGGGAGCATATTTAGTTTATGCACTACTCTTCCTATTAATCATTTACGCCGCATACAGATATACCAAAACGCGTATCATCCTGCTCATGCGATTGAAAACGGAGCATGAACAGCGCGTCAACATAGAGAATATGAATCAACAGAAGATCAATTTCTTCACTTACATCTCCCATGACCTGAAAACACCGCTGACCCTGATTCTATCGCCTCTGCAACGATTGATCCAGCAGCCACAAATCAGCAACAACGATAAAGAGAAACTGGAAGTCATCTACCGAAACGCCAACCGGATGAATTATCTGATTAATGAACTATTGACGTTCAGTAAAATCGAGATGAAACAGATGCGTATCAGCGTCCGGAAGGGAGACATCATGCACTTTCTGGAAGAACTGTCGCACATCTTTGACATTGTAGCCGGAGAACGGGAAATTGACTTCATCGTCAATCTGGAAGACACCGAAGAGGAAGTCTGGTTCTCGCCTTCCAAGCTGGAACGGATTCTTTATAACTTGCTCTCAAACGCATTTAAATATACCCAGCCCGGCGGATACGTCAAGTTGAGTGCCAAACTAATAAAAGAAGAGAAAGAAACATTTGTGCAAATCTCCGTCAAAGACAATGGCAGGGGGATTCCTAAAGAAGCTCAGGAACAAATATTTGAAAGTTATTACCAGGTTGAGAAGCGAGACCATCGCGAGGGATTCGGACTGGGATTATCGCTTACGCGTTCGCTCATACACATGCACAAAGGAGAAATCCGGGTAGAAAGCGAAGTCAATGAGGGTTCGGACTTTATCGTTACCCTGAATGTATCGGAGGATGCTTATGGTCCCGATGAACGCTCGTCCGAGAACATCACGACCGAAGAAATACAGAAATATAACCAGCGAATCAAGGAAACCATCGAACTCATTCCCGAAAAGCTGACCAACAAAGAAAAAGATCCTGCTCGGGAATCTATTATGATTGTGGAGGACAACAAAGAAATGAATGATTATCTTGCCAGCATATTCAGTGAGAAATATGATATTATACGGGCGTATAACGGTGCGGAAGCCTGCAAGAAGATAGCCAAACAGCTGCCTAACCTCATTATATCGGATTTAATGATGCCGGTGATGGACGGATTGGAATTTACGGAACGTGTCAAACAGGACGTAACGACCAGCCATATCCCCGTTATCCTCCTGACTGCAAAGACTGATGAAAACGACCATACGGAAGGTTATCTGCGTGGAGCCGATGCATATATCACCAAACCCTTCAACGCCAAGAATCTGGAACTGCTGGTACAAAATATCCAAAAGAGCCGGAAACAGAGTATTGAACACTTCAAACAGGCAGAAGAACTGAACATCAAGCAAATAACCAACAACCCGCGGGATGAAATATTCATGAAAGAACTGATGGAACTGATTATGGCGAACCTCACCAAGGAAGACTTCGGAGTAACGGAAATCACAGCCCATCTCCGCATCAGCCGCAGCCTGTTGCACATGAAGCTGAAATCACTCACCGGATGCTCCATCACTCAATTCATACGGACGATCAAAATGAAAGAGGCTAAAACTCATTTACTGAATGGTATGAATGTCTCCGAAGCATCATTTGCCGTCGGTATATCAGATCCGAACTACTTTACAAAGTGTTTCAAGAAAGAATTTAATATCACTCCGACAGAGTTTCTCAAACAGTTGAAATAGAAAGCAAAAGTAACTGCTTCAGAAATTCAACCTACCCTTAGACAACGTGTCAACTATTAATAGAAAAGTTCTTTTGCTCCCTTTGCAAAGATCTCTTCCCTTCATAGTAAAGTTGTCTTTGCCCTATTTCAAACTATAAACGCAAGTTCCGTTTATATAATTGCAAGCTTTGTTTTTATAAACGGAACTTGCATTTATAAAAACAAAGCTTGCAATTATAGTTTGGAATGAAGAAAAAGGAAGTTATCCAACCGGCAAAAAGAAGTTTGGTCTATATCAAAAGGAAGTTAGCTATTAATAGCCAACAGGGCAAGTAGGTATATATTGTAAATCAACTACGCCCAACAGAAAAAGATATCGCCGGTAATTAATCTGCAACATTCACTGATGTAGCTAATTACCGGCGAGCAATAGAAATCTATAATCAACTCATACCTATTCTACCATTCCTGGAAGCGTAAATCAGCTTCCGGATTCTGACGACGAATCAGTTCCTCGTCAACCTGATAAGTGACGCCACCTTTCGTGTACTTATAAGAAAGGGTAAACTTAGGCTGTTTCCCTACAAATTCCAATGATTCGGCTGCAGGATCTAATGTGGCGGATGCATCTGTGATAGCGACGCTTCCTCCGGCTTCAATATTGACGCTTCCATCCGGATTGACTGTCAGATTCACCGACTCATTGTTTTCCAATGTGTTTCCGAAACCCGGTCTGCGTACTTTGTTTCTACCTAACGAAACAAAGTCGCGGGTCATATTCTGACTCAAATCCTTGTTACTGTATTCAGTAACCTGCTGGGTAGACAAATTGGTAACTTTTCCTTTCACAAAGTAGGTACCATGATACTGGCTGACAAATTTGACAACTACAATACTGTAATCCTTCAAATTACCATTCACATCAGTACTAATTTCATCCTGATTATGATCGACCAACCGGAAAGGGATTGCATAGTGCTTGTTCAAAGCAGCATTGTCTTCATAGAAAGCATCGGAGAAAGTCACTTTCACATCTGCGATTGCCAGGTTCGGGTTGCTGATCGTCATCTTGTTCGGATTAGCCAACTGATAATAGTTTTCCGGCATTAGTGTCAAGCCCGTACCATCCAATAAAGACGGATCGATCTCGAATGTAGCCCAATCATCGGTATGCACCTCTCTTTTACCGCCAATAGCCACTCCTACCTTTATCGACATATCTGTATCGGCTACCAGTGTCCGCAAAGGTTTTTGCGAAGCAAAGTACACAGAACTCTTATCGTAGTCCTTTTCATAATCGTCATAACAAGCAGTCATCAGAACGCTTATCAGCCCTATCCATAATATATTTAGTCTTTTCATTGTAAATAAGTATTTATATCAACAGCACGTTATTCCCAACCCTGATTATTCATTAGATTCTTATTCTTTTCCAGCTCTGCATACGGTAATGGCATGAAATAGTTTTTCACTTCATATTTCCGTTGTTCCACTTTCTGTACTTTGAAGCTGAATGTGCCATCTTCATTGCGGGTAACGGCAACACCCTCCACCTCTTCGTTCAACGGTAATACCCAACGACGCATATCAAAATAACGATGATTCTCGAAAGTAAATTCCAAGCGACGTTCGTTCTGAATCAACTTTCTGAACGAGTCCTTACTTTGAGCCATTTCATCCAGATAAAGATCAAAATTGATACCCCCGGCTTGCGAACGGATTGTTTTCAATATTTCGTATGCAGAATACAGGCATCCTTCGGCTTTCACCGTCGGGTTGCCCCAAGCCTCATTGGCAGCTTCGGCAAAGTTAAGAAGAACTTCCGATTTCCGTAACAAAGGATTGTAATGAACCGAGTTTAACGTCTGAATCGGATTCAGCATAGCCGATTTCTTGGAAACGAATTTAGCCAGATAATAACCCGTACGTGTAGCATTCTCACTAAACGAAGGAGAATCTTTTCCACCCTCGGACATATCCAACGGCTGGCCGGAATCGCCAAATATAGCACTATGATAGTAGACATTCAGCGCAAAGCGATTATCAAGTACGGCATAAAGCTGCGTCAGATCGAAATCAGGATCAGACAGATCGACACCGGAACGAACATCGGTTGCCGGATAACCATTCTTCGCATAAAAAGCCTTTACCAGATTATGAGAAGGAGTGGTACGAGCACTTCCATAATAGAATGGCGGGAAATGAAGGCCTTCCAGTAGATTACTATTAAAATATTTGCGGAAAGCATAATCGGAACTTTCGGTCTGCACATCGGCAATGGAGGAAGCCGCAACAGGAACATAAGTTCCGAAACCTTCCATGCCCAGAATCTTATTGATCTCTTTGGCTACCGCTTCCCATTTTGCCTGGTAAACCGTAGGATTCAGAATTTCGAATTGTCCCATGCCGGTGATCTTCGTCACGTCATCATCCTGCATGGCAGGGCTTGCGCTATATAAAAGCGCACGACTTTTCAGAACAGCTGCCGCCGCTTTCGTGGCACGGCCGATTTGTGTATTACCAAACTCCAGGTCATCTCCCTGATACACATTCGGTAATAACTCGATGGCATTATCCAAATCGTTGACGATAAAATCGACTGTTGCCTGATAAGTAGGACGAAGAAATTCACCGTTCTGCGCGGCCTCATCCTGCGAAATAAAATGATCTGCCAACGGAATACCCAACGCTTTTCCATTCTTCGCCTTTCCGCCGTACATCTTCAATAGCTCAAAATGCCACCATGCACGCAGGAAATACGATTCACCTTCCAGACGCAGCTTGATTTGCTTGTCCACTTCCGGATCGGTGCGGTTGTACTGCACCTGGTCGGTCAAGCCGTTTTCGAGGAAAGAGTTTACATAGTTCAACATGTTATACGCATTACTCCAGTTTCCGATCGGGTTGTTAAACGCTGTCATCCCACCCATATTTAATTTATAGACAGAAGAGCTGCGCAGATTAGTCACTGCATTATCGGTAGCACAATCCAGAAAGTTATCTTCAAAACAATCCGGGCGGTTGGCTATGCCATTATAAGCTTTATATAGTACGCCTTGAGCAAGTTCCGGCACTCTCCAGGTATCAGAGTCTCCGATCTGCCACGTCACCTTTGTATCCAATGTGTCGTCACAAGCACAAAAGAGAAACAGACCTGCTAAAACGCAACTTCCTAATATATGTTTCATATTGCCATCTATTAATTGTTCAAAATTAAAATACAAAAGAGACTCCGCCTGTAAAAGTACGCGTCACCGGGTAGTTTGTCACACCGGCATTCAGCAATTCAGGATCCAAATCTTTCACGGAAGAAAGCACAAACAAGTTTGCACCACGAGCGAAAACCTTCATCTTCTTCACTACCGAACTTGGGGAGAACTGATTGAACGTGTAGCTCAATTCAACATTCTTCATACGGAAGAAGCTTGTATTCTTCAACCAGAAAGAAGAATTGCGGAAGTTGTTCTCACCAGCAGTGGTTGTCAGGCGCGGATAATTTCCGGTCGGATTGTTTGCCGGATGATAACGGTCTAATGCCAGTTTGGAGTATTTACCTTCTCCATTATTCCAGTAATAAGCATTCGTTGCCCAAGTGTGAACGCCCAGTTCGGAATATCCCTGAAGATACAACCCCCAGCCTTTATAACTTACATTGAAATCGATGCCCAATGTAGTACGTGGGAATGAGTTTCCGAGTTCCTTTACGTCACGACCGTCAATGATTTTATCACCGTTCAGGTCTTTGTAGGCGATGTCGCCTTCCTGATAATCGGCAAACGTCTGGGTTGCATGTCCGTTGATGACTACATCTTTGCCAAATAATCCTTCGGCAACCAGTCCCATCATAGCATCGGTAGAACGCCCCACTGTGTAGCGGTATTCTTCACCATGTTTCACCTGGTTCCATTTCAATACTTTATTCTTTGACCATACGAAATTGGCTCCTACCGAATAAGCCCAGTCGTTGATGCGGTCGCTCCAAGTGAACATTCCTTCTATACCATGATTCAAGACGGAGCCCATGTTATCCTGGTAGGTAAAGTTGCCAGTATAATCCCCGTAAGAGGCATCAACAGAACCGATGATGTCCGTATGTTTCTCACGGAAATAGTTCATTTCGGTATATAAGCGGTTGTTCAGGAACAAGCCTTCCACACCGATGTTCCATTCTGCTGCCTTTTCCCATTTCAGGTTCGGATTGCCCGCACGGACAAAAGTGGAATAGTAAGCCGTAGCGCCATTGTTCGTTGTTCCGAACCGGAAGCTGCCGTCTTGCGACCAGGCACGTTCATACAATAAATGTTCAGTGCTTCTGTCATAGCCCAATATACCGGCGCTGGTTTTCAGTTTCAGGAAGTTCACGTATTCATTGTCTTTCAGGAAATCTTCATTGCTTAGAATCCAGGCAAGGCCACCCGCAGTCGAGAAGAAGTATTTATTTCCCGATTTGAAACGGTTGCTTCCCATCAATGCCATGTCGGCTTCCACAGCATAACGGCGGTCATACATATAGTTTAAGCGCAATGCGTAGTTTGCATTGATGATGTCCTGGGTCACTCCCTGATTCGTTGTTTTCGAGTACATGTAAGTCAGCCGTGCCGATACATCATGCTTTTGGTTGAATGTATTCTCGTATGCAGCAAAGGCATTCCAACCCAATGTCTGTTGTAAGGTAGTCGACTTCCGACTCTGTGAAGTGGCTACATCTGTTTTCTTCATCTGGGTGTACATGATCTGTTCCTCACCGGCAAAGTTACGATATGTTTTGATGGCATACGTCGGATAGACTTTGCTCAAAGAGAGTTGCAGGTAATCATAGTTGTCGAAAGAAAGGAAAGCACCGGCTTTCAACCCTTTTGTCAGCATATCAAGATCGAATTTCAAACCGATATTGGTCTGGCTGCGTGTATAACGCTCATCCGTATATCCTCCGTACATTGTTTCCGCGTATGCATTCATCGGACGCAGCAGACTTGCGCCAAACAAAGGAATTCCGTCCGAGCTGGCTAGTCCGGTTTCTTCCGGTGACATAGTCAGCGGGTATTCATTCGGACGATGCGTAGACAGGGCCGTAAATACCTGACCACAGTCCAATTGCCCCCATTTACGCATTTCCATACGTCCGGCAACGTCTGCGGATATAGTCAGGAAATCCGTTACATTGAAGTCGAGGTTTCCGCGAAGAGTCAGACGGTGCAGTTGCGGAGTATAGGTAACGTCTTCAAATCCGCTACCTCCTACATATCCGGCAATCAGGGCATAACGCACTCTGTCGGTACCTCCCGTCATATCGAACGATACTTTCCGATAGTTGGCATTTTTGTTCAATAACTGATCGTACAAATCGACGTTCGGATACAATAGGTCATTGGCTCCTTTGGAGTTTTTATATCCTTCCAGTTGTTTCTGATTATAGTAAGGAGTCAATCCGTCATTTGCACGCGCTTCATTGTACAGATTAGCATACTGATAAGAATTCAGAAAATCAGGAGTACGCGTCATCTGTACCACACCTGCTTCGGCGGTTGCGTTATAAATGCGGCGGTTGGCCTTTCCTCTGCGGGTAGTCACCCAAAGTACGCCATTCGCAGCACGCGCCCCATAAAGAATCTTGGCAGTGGCATCTTTCAGCAACTCGATACGTTCGATTTCTTCAGGAATCAAATCCGCTGCCGGACGTTCCACACCATCGATGATAACAATAGCTGTATTCTCCGACATGCCATGCTGGCCACGGATAAATAAATCAGGCGTATTATTACCCAATCCGCTGACTGTGGAGCGAACTTGCAGACCTAACATTTTACCTTGCAGCATATTAGTCAGCGTCAAATCAGGGAACGTTCCGAACTGTCCGTTCTCCAGTACGCTCGTTGCGCCTACTTCATTCCCTTTATACGTCTTGCCACCATCGGCTCTATTCACCAACGATTCTTCGGTCAGGAACAGAGGCTCTTTCTTCAGGACAATCTTTTCAGGAACGATATTGCTGCCTGTCAGCTTATACACTTTATCTTCATATCCCAAAGCCTCCACCATGACGGTTGCGTCATTCTCGACCTTCGTCTGAAAACGTCCCTTTGCATCTGTATATAGAACGACTGCGCCTTCTCCACAAATGATAGAAACATTCTTCAACGGGCTACCTTTCTCGTCGGTAACAATAGAAACTACTTCCACCAAAGGCTTCTTCGCCGACTTTCTCTTTGATTTATTCTGTGCGAAAGTCAGGCTAGAGCCAACGATAAGGACAAATATGAGCCCTATCAGTCTTATATATCTAATCTTGTTTCTCATATACTTTTCTTTATTTTAGGTATCACCATCCGGGGTTCTGTTGAAGATTATCCAAAGCCGCCACTTCATCCATCGGTAGCGGATACCAATAATTACGCTTGTTAAACGTCCGCACGGCTGTCCTCACCGGAACATACTCGTAAGTAAAGTCGGTCAACTTATAAGTGCAGGCTTTTTCCACTTTCAACTGGTCGGCCGTATAAGAATGATTGATCGGGGTTGCTTTGACACCCATGATCGGATATTCACCCTTAAACAGGTCTTCAGCAATCATCCAACGGCGGATATCATACCAGCGGTGTCCTTCGAACATCAATTCCACACCACGTTCCCGACGATAAGCTTCTCTAAAATCCACTCCATCCGGTAGTTCGCCGATTCCGGCTCTTACACGGATTTTATTCAAAGCCTGACGGGCCGACATCGTACAACCCGTAACGACTGCATCCGGATCACCTGTCGCCTCGTATGAAGCCTCTGCCATATCCAGATAAACTTGCGAAACACGAATGTACACAGCCACCAAACGATATAATTGGAAACCAGCTTCGCCAAACAAAGGCACACTTGCTTCCGGCCAAATGAACTTCTTACACATATATCCGGTCTGTTGAGAGCCTCTCGTAAACTGATTGGTAGAAATGAAGTTCTCGGAGTAACCGCCCGAATAAGTAGTCAGATAATAAGGAACACCCTGTAAATTCTTTCCCCATTGCTCACCGGGCACGAGGATATTATTAGTGAAGCGAGGGTCTCTATCCGAGTAAGGATTGGTAGTCTTTACCGCATCATAACCGGAACGCGGATCAGTGATCGGATAGTAGTTGCCGTCAGCTCCCTTACGTTCGTACATATCTACCGCATTTTGTGTCGGAGCATTATAAGGAGTACCTTCGGCACCGGTTTTATTATCGTATGGTTGTGTCAGCCATTGCGCTCTGACGAAAGCAGACCAGTTGCCATGATGCCAACGCAGGAACCATAAGTATTCCGGCTGTGCGAATTGATTGGAATTAGGCATTAATTGAATACTACGATATTCGTCGTGATTCATCAAGCGATAATATTCGTGGCTTTCAATAGCGTTGATTGCCTTTTGCGCACTACGGGCAGCTTCGGCAGCCATCTCTTTTCCATATCCTTTGTTTTCAATAGAATTCAAGTCGTTCTGCATCAAAGGGCTGGCAGCATAAAGCTGTGTCATCGCTTTTAATGCCATGGCGCTTACTCTGTCAGGCCGTCCATGTTCCTCGTCAGGCCAGCTTATAGGTAAATATTCAATGGCTTTATCCAAGTCTGTCTGCATCCAAGCATTGGATTCCTGATAAGTTTTACGGGGAAAGTCAAAGTCGTCCGATGCTCCCCAAAGCTGGTCAAAGATGGGCATTCCGCCATATCGTTTGATAATCTCAAAATAGAAGTAGGCACGCAGGAAATGAGCCTGTCCCAGCAGTTTTCTCCTTTGGTCGTCTGTAATGGATTTCACTTGATCTACTCCGCTAATCACACGGTTCACGATACGAAGTCCGGTATAAGCACGAGAAATAGCACTTTTGAAATTCTTCCCATCACTTTTACTTCCTATTTCGAAACGTGTACCGGCATTCTCCAGCCAGTTACCTGCATTGACAAACTTCGACGGATCATTATCGCGAACGGATGCATATTCATCCGATAAATTACCTACCGTTACGTATGTATTCGAATAAGAGTTGATACCATGTGTAAAGATTAATATATCATCATTTTGAAAGATGCGGTCCATGAACCCTAACAAACTGCTATAATCTTTATAAACATCATCTTCGGAAAGTCCGTCATCAGGAGAGCGGTCCAGATAGTCCTCACAGCTTCCTACAAACAGCCCCAATAGAATGATCCATATCCAATTCAACTTATGTCTTCTCATATCAGTAAATTTAAAGTGTCTCATAATCCTAATCTAAAACCAATGTTATAACGTCTCACCACCGGATAAACATTCTGTCCCGAATGTTCGGGGTCACGGCGGGAATCACCTTTTGAGAACGTCAACAGATTGGTACCGTTGACATATACTTGCAGTTTTGTCAGACGTAAAGGCTGCAACCAACGCTTCGGAATCTGATAATTCACTTCCAGGTTCTTCAAGCGAAGATAAGCATGGTTGGTATATGTGTATGTACTGGCCACCGAATTATAACTTCTCTGAACATGAATACTGGGGCGAATCGGACCGCCTTGAATCGGAGCATCGGCTGTCCATGTATTCAACGTATTTGGTTGAGCCTTGATATTACCTTCCGGGAAATCCCATAAATAGGAAGGAATCGCTTCTTTATAAACGTCCATAGCACTGTACCACAACATATTGAATCCGATTCCTTTGTAAGAACCTCCCAATGTAAATCCGAGGGTAGTAGTCGGATAGTTCAGGTTTTTCATCGGAACCATATCCTTAGCATCAATCATGCCGTCACCATTATAATCGATGTAATACAAGTCTCCCGGAATCAATGTATTATGTGTACCATTGGCAATAGTGGACTGCGCCGAGTTATAAATATCATCCAATGACTGGAAGTTTCCTGTTGCCAGGTATTTATTCACATATCCGATTGACTTTCCGGCTTTTTTCAAATATTCGCTCTGATTCTTCGGGTCATCAATAAAGACAACACGGTTCTCACTGGTTGCAAAATTAAACTTCGCGTAATAATTAAACTTTCCGATACGGTCGTTCCAAGCAATATCCAGTTCAAGACCGTGATTTTTAGTCTTACCCAGATTCACCTGCGGAAAAGCAATACCACTATCGGCCCATGACGGAATCGTATTACGTGTCATTAAAATGTTATTACGCTTTTCATCGAACAAGTCCACAGTAAAGTTTAGTTTACCCCACAAACCTATTTCGATACCGATATTCTGCTTGATAGATTCTTCCCAAGTAGCGTCGGGGTCGGCCAGTTTTCCTTCTTTGTACAAAGGTCCCCAGTTACTGGTCTGATATTTACCAAACTGTGCATTGGCAGATAGTTGCTCAAACTTCTGAATATAGTTAAAACGTGTAGCACCTTTATCATTACCAACTACTCCATACGAATAACGCACTTTCAGGTTGGTCAGTACACCTTTGGTCAATTTCTTCACCCATGGTTCTTCACTGATACGCCAACCGATAGAAGCGGACGGGAAGAAACCGAAACGGCGTCCCGGAGCAAATTTTTCCGAACCAGTGTAGGCACCGTTAAATTCAGCAAGATAACGCTCTTTGAAGTTGTAAGTGACACGGCCTACCCAGTCTTCTTCGTAAGCCGGGAAGTTCATCACACCCGAATTAGCAGTATTGGTCGATTCGTTCATCTTACGGTTAAACACAAATAAGGCACTTACATCGTGATCGCCAAATTGACGACTATAATTCAATGCTAATTCGTAATAAAGTTTACGTCCGTAAGCCTTGAATCCGTCATAAACACCACCAACAGGTAAATCTCCGGGAGCATTTTCATCCGGATAGCGTTTCTCGGTATAATTATAAGTAATTGTTCCGTCAGCATTATAAATAGGATTCGTGTAATCATACACACGATTAATACGAATATGCGTACGCTGGGCAACCAAATCGTCTTTACCCAAAACCTTACCCGGCATCAACTGGGTGGTCCATGATGAAGAAGTAGTATAAGACAACGATGCTTTCAATGATAGCCCCTTTGTAATAAAGTCTAGTTTCTGATTCAAGATTACATCGTAGAAACCTTGATGCTGTTTGATATTACGACTACCTCCTTCGTTCATCAGACAGGCTATATTCTGATCGGAACTTAACCCGTCCCCCCATATTCCATTGCTATATTTAATCGGAAATTCATTACTTGGAGCCGTGAAAAACGTTTTAAAAAAGCGCTCATCCGGAGAATCAACATTCTCATAATAAGACGGTTGGTTCTGATACCCCATCTTACCGGCCACATTGAACGACAGTTTGGTGGTACTTGTTATATTGAAGTCGAAATTACTACGCCAGTTATAACGACGGTAGGAGAAAGAAGGATCGAAATCCTCTTGTTTGGTAGTATTAAAAATATCTCCGTCATGCAAATAACCCAAAGATACGAAATAACTCATTTTCTTCGTACCACCACGTACATTAAGATTATAAGCCTGTTCATAACCTACATTCTTTACCAGTTCTTTCCACCAGTCCACTTCGGGAAAGACATCGTTATACGGACCATAATTTCCGGTAGCATACGCATTTTCCCATGCGGTAATGGTAGATTCGGGAACCATTGCTCCCCAGTTACCATCATTAGCCTGTGCCCTGTTATACTGTTTCATAGAGGTCACATAGTCAGACCATTCAGGAGCAGCAGAAGGTTGTTTAAAACCGAAGTTAGCTGTGAATGAGATTTCCGGTTTCTGTTCGAGTCCGCGTTTGGTTGTCAACAAGATAACGCCGTTCGCACCTTTCACACCGTAAACCGCAGTTGCCGAAGCGTCTTTCAGTACAGAAATAGATTCGATTTCGTTCACATCGACATCGTTGAAGTCACGTTCGATACCATCCACTAATACCAGTGGCTCCGCTTCTCCCCAGGTAGACTTACCACGAATCAATAAAGAAGCCTTATCGGCTCCCGGCTTTGAAGTGGAATTGATGGCAACCACACCCGGCATCTGACCTTGCAAGGCTTCGGAAACGGAGTTCACGCTACCTATCTTTAATAAATCATCTCCTTTTGCAGTAGCAATGGAACCGACACTGGATACCTTTTTCTGTACACCGTATCCAACCACTACCACTTCTTCCAGTGTCTCCGTATCTTCTCCTAAAGAGATTACTCCTAAAGTCGTTTTATTCTTTAAATCCAGTTCCAGAGTTTTATAACCCACATAAGAAATGACAAGTATGTCTCCTTTCGATGCCTTCACAGTAAAATTACCGTCAAAATCAGTAATCGTACCGCTTCCCGTACCTTTCACGCGAACACTGACTCCAATCATCGGTTCACCGGATACTGCATCCTTCACTTGTCCCTTCCAATAGATTTGTTGTGCCTGCACGTCCAGCGCACAAAGCAAAAAGCAACAAAGACAGAAGAAAGAAAAATAAAGTCTGTTCCTTTTCATAAACATTATTTTTAACTGTTAACAAATTCTTTATCTCATAGCACAAATTAAGCGGGAAAATCTTCAAATGAAAGGGAAGAATCTCCTTAAAACCCGTACAAATGTGCAAAATAGATTTCTCTACTACATTTCTGAACAAATCACTTCCACATTGGCTTTATGACATGCTCTTTGTCTACGGTGATGTTGTATACGCCGTCATTTCCTTTCTTCAGGATGAGCGGAACAATACGTGTTTTACGAGGGGACACGGTGGAATCTGAACGATGAACGTGGTAAACATAGTAATATTTTCCATCCAGACCTTTAAATACATCTCCATGTCCTGATCCGTTTTCTCCTACGAGACTGCGATGAATGATCGGACTGTTCGGATGCTTTTTCCACGGACCGAAAGGGGAAGAAGCAGTGGCATAACCTACCGAATAGTCGATATTCATAAAATGATTGGCAGAATAGAAGAGGTAATATACCCCGTCCCACTTCATAACAGTCGGTCCTTCCATCACCGGTGCAGACTTATAGTTCGGAGTCTTTTCCCAAGGCTCCGTACAGTCCATACATTGTTTCAATGTTTCCGGTTTGATACTTCCCTTCTTTATGTCAAACTCGGCTACCCAAAGATAATT
Source organism: Bacteroides sp. 1001302B_160321_D4 (assembly GCF_015667765.1). Classification (NCBI taxonomy): domain Bacteria; kingdom Pseudomonadati; phylum Bacteroidota; class Bacteroidia; order Bacteroidales; family Bacteroidaceae; genus Bacteroides; species Bacteroides sp. 1001302B_160321_D4. The sequence goes on from NZ_JADPLO010000009.1 coordinate 18,414, forward strand.
GCCTTTATTAAAGCGGACATGATACAGGTAGTATTTTCCATCATCATCCTTAAATAGGAAAGAGTCTATATTCTTAGCGGAAGCGTCTATCGGTTTGACTTCCTTCTGCCGGAAAGGTCCGAATACCGATTTTGAGGAAGCAATTACTGTTTGCTCATTAGCAGTATAAGTGAAATAATAAGTTCTTTTATCCTTAAAGTATTGAGGTGCCCAGAAGCCTTTTTCACCATACGTTCGATCTCCTTTCCGCAGAATCAGTTGTAGAGAAGTGCCATCAGGCACCGTCCAATGCTCCAGATCGGTCGATTCGAGGATAGCAAAGCCCTGCGGTTCCTGATTGCGTGTGCCGGTGAGGTAATACTTGCCGTTTTCCACATAAATTGTAGGATCGGCATAAGTGATCTCCTTCTCATTAACCGAATCAGCCCGTACCCCAGTGACAGACAAACCAATGATTCCTAATGCGAGAATAAGTCTTTTTGTCATTTTATATTTTTTCATACCTATTTTATTCTATATCTGATCTTTATCTCATCTACAAAATTTCAATCTAACATCCAAACCAAACCGGGTTTCTCCCCTGCGAGATTCCATATTGCTTCATCCCAAGAAAGAGCCTTGGCAGCATCTATCGGGGTACTCATCGTAGAAAGACCATTGTAACGGTCGGCACCAAATGTTTGTGCTCCGTAATCGGGTATTTCTTCGTCTACGATAGCGGGCGTATTGGCAGAGAAACGACATTCCATATTTGGATTCGCATAGCAATTATTAGCCTCATTCTTGTTAAAGCGTCCGCAAATTCTTCCCGACTTGGGTGCACCGTTAGAGAATAATTTCTGGTTCCAAGCCACACAATGTGTTACGGTGATTCCTGTCGCCTTGTTAGCAAATCCCATAATACCGCCTACCTGGTTTTGAGCGGAAACCTCGCAATCGGAATAACAATAAGAGATCACAGCTGTCGGACTAGGATCTACAAATCCGGCAATACCACCCGCAGGATTCGCCACTTTCATCGGGAAAGCTTGTGCGAGACCTGAAGAATAACACTGCGTAACGATAGAATATAACATACGTCCAACGATGCCTCCTACACATGATTCAGTCACAATATCCCCAGTGGAAGAGCATTGAGAGATCGTTGCTCCGCCTCTCGTTTCCCCACAAATACCGCCGGCGCACCATACGGCAGTAATATCCGTTGCCGATGTACACTGATGAATTTTACTATCTGCACCATGAAGTCTTGCACAGATACCACCAGCCTGACCGTTATCCCAGGCAGCCGCTCCCGTTCCCGAAGTTAAAGAAATCGTACCGGATACCCGAACATTCTCCACGATACCCGGAGAAGTAGCAGCTCCCACCTGTCCGGCAAGGATGCCTGCCATCTTTGTATTGGCTGTAATCTGCGCATTTTCAAAGTTTATATTGGAACACTTACCAACCAACAATCCAAAGAATCCCTGATTAACAGAAGAGGAAGTATTTACTTTCAGATTACGAATCGTATGGCCGCCTCCATCCAATACAAGTTGTTTGGAAACCGAGGTCTCTATCGGTTGCCAGTCTACACCTTGCAAATCAATATCATTCTCTATCTTGGCATAGATCGTCTTACCATCTTTGAGTTTCTCTCCGAGAGTTATCAAGTCGCTCGTTGTCGCCACGGTATAAGGGTTGTCGATTTCTCCCTGTTTCTGTTGCAGGAAGAAAGTCATTGTACTTTTCTCTTGATTGACTGCAAGATCATCGGAAACCAGTTTCAAACCGAGAACGTATTTCTTTGATCCGTCAAGCGTACCTAAATCATGGAAGCGCAAATTTACCATACGCAGGACATCGTCCCCCTTAAAATTAAAATTACTTCCATCCAGATCATAATATTCCACAGGTAAGAGGTGATATTCTTCACCAAACTCTTTGGCATCGACAACAGCCAATTCCGCCTTTGCTTCTTTTTCGCAATGGCTTTTCTCCACCATAATGTTATATTGGTATTCCGGCTCATCCAGATATAAATCATATTTGCCTGTCTGATAAAGCGACAAGGTAATATTGGAATAGGTAACTTCAGCCTTTTCCGGCTGTGTCAGATCCATGACTTCACCACATGATATCAACGAAAACACCATTAATGACGCTACAATAGGAATGTATCTTTTCATAATATCTTTCTTTTAATTATTAAAAACAGGGATTACTATACCGACGTTATCTCCTGACAACCAAACTTTATCTCCGTCTATACGAACTACCTCCATCTCCATCCCTTCTTTGAGGAAAGAAACTCCTTGGAATGAGAATTCAGTCTTTATCTTTTGACCAACAGCCGTGGGCTTCCCGTCAAACTTCACATGAATGTATTTGCTTTGATCCGAATTTTGTAGGCGATAAGTCAACCGTTTAGGATTAATTGCAGCCTGAAGTTGTTCCTGCTCTGTAAAAGTACAAATTCCATCCAAACTATAAAACCCAACTTCGGTATATCCTGTTATATTCTTCTTATCAACCCCGTTTTCGGCATATTCCGTCTCCGCACAAGAGGTGAAAGCCAACAAACATACCAACACTACATATATTACTTTCATAAGCGAATAAATTTAAGATAATTACTTTCTAATAGTTGTCGACAATATTTCTACCGATCCATCCTTATAAGTCACTTCGGCGGTAAGTATTTGTCCGTTCAGGTTCTTATTCACTATATTGATTTCCTGTCCATCCAGCTTTACTTTATAAGATGAGACATCAGCCGGCAAATTTAATAGTTGTACTAACATATATTCATCCACTTGTTGATATTTCAACAAAGGAAACTTTCCTGTTACAGACTTGGTCTTAACATCATCCTTCCACAACACGGCATCATCCGATTTCAGCAATGCTACATGGTAGGCAGTTCCGGGAACAAGATTTTCAACCAATGTATAGTCATTCTCCGAATCAAGCGACCGACGTACTACCTCTGTTCCATTTTCATCTGTTACTGACAATATACCTGTTTTATCGGCTCCATTCCCCCAACGAATGAACAATTCCCGTTGCCCTCCGACAAGGCTGGAAACTGCCAATCCATCCCGGGCAGCGATGAAATCGGGATACAGCAATGGATTGGGATTGTAGAATCCGTCTGCATCCAGTCCTAAATAACGGGAAAAATAAATTCCTCCAAGTTCCCACATTTCAGTCTTCGCATCGTAAACAGCTCTCGCTCCACCGGGAACCACACTAAAACGTCCGGTAATGGCATACGTATCATATTTCTTGAACACCTCATAAAAAGTTTTATACCAATTCTTCGGATACCAGGAATAACTCTCAAAAAGGCTCTTGAACTCGGTTGCACTGACCGGTGTACCGGCGTTAGCTTTTTCGGCTATCAGATTAAGATATTCGTAAATTTTCATCCCGGCCGTATAACCATGCTTGGTTCCCCATTCTCCCAGTGCGTCGGCTACATGAGGATTTAAAGCACGTACCATAGAGAATTCCGTGCAAATCAGTTTCTTTGTTACACCATATTTATCGCGGATAATACGGAAATCATCTTCCGCCTGGTTGATTTTCAATGCGTGAACGTGCAAGTCGAGCCCTACAACATTAGGATTGTTATTAACCACAGAGACTACTGCAGGTACCGTTTCGCTCTTCGGCAACTCGGAAACACGGTTCAATGCTCCGGCATAAATATCAAATGTCCAGCCATTAGCCTGTTTCCAGGTAGTCAGCCGATTGGCAAACTCATTCAGAAATGCCCGATAATCTTCACCATCCGCATGACAGAGATCGGTATCCAATGCATTCTCCCATTCCGGCTCGTTACCCATGACAAGTATTTCAATATTCTTCGCCATATCATAGGTTTTCAGTAATATTTCCGTTGCCTGAAATATGTACTCCATCTCCTTAGTTCCTACTTTGGGAACCGTATCGGTATATAATTCAAAAGGTATTTTCAGACTCAAGATGAATTTCACACGGTCGCCCAACGCTTTCTTGGCCTGAATAAATTTCAATGTAGGAATATGTGTCCTGATGACATTTTCTTTCACACCAACAATCTTCCCGTTTTCATTCTGAAGAAACAGATTGGGGATATTGACAAATCCTCTCACCCAACTCACTTTCGACTGTTTCAACATCTCTATTTCCGTAATCGGGTAATCTATATTTTCATTATAGTTCGCCCCCAAATCCTGCGCCTTTGTTCCCATCGAACATAAGAACAGCAATACAAACATTAAAAAAGCTTTCATTTTCATATACATACTTCAAGGTTAATTGTCCGACATCGAACAGAACAAAGGTAAAGAAATAAATCCCGGTAGAATAGAACGATTGTTTTATCAACGGGATTTATGTTCAGAATAAACATTTGACCTTATTTTAATGGTTCTTCTTCTACTTCACTGCGATAATAACCGTCCACTTCAGCAAAGAAATTCTGCTTCAGGGAGTCCAGAAGTTCGAGCTGTTGTGCCGCCATATTCTGGTATTGAGTTCGGTCGGCTTTTACATTGAATAAACCGTATTCACCCAAGTTACCCAATTCATTTCCGGTCAGGTTGCGTTCGGAACCTTTATAAGGAGGCATCATAATCCAGTCGCCCGAACGATAAGCCATACGTCCTTGCGCTTCCAACACTACATCCTTGCGGGCAGTCTGCTCTTTTCCGAAGAAAGCATCCAGATAGTTCCGACTATCCAAACCTTCCGGCAAATCGGCATGTATCATCGACCCCAGAGAAGCAAGAATATCTACCTGGCAAACCAGTGCATCGGACACAACCGGCTGAATCTTTCCTTTCCAATAAACAAACAAAGGAATATGCGTACCACCGTCGAACAAACTATATTTACCTCCGCGCAGACCTCCTGCAGGAAGGTGATCGCCTGCCAATTCGGGAGCTCCGTCTTTGTAACCGTCATTCAGAACCGGCCCGTTATCACTGGAGAAGATAATCAGTGTCTTTTCCAACAATCCTTCTTTCTTCAAGTGGGCAAGCAGTTCGCCGACACACCAGTCTGCCTCAACGATGGCATCGCCACGAGGCCCCATCGTTGTTTTGCCCACAAATCGCTGGTGGGGAGCACGAGGTACGTGAGGTTCGTGCAAGCCATAATACAGGAAGAAAGGAGCATTTTTGTGTTCAGTCACAAAGTTCTTTACCTTATCTACAAAATAGTCGGCCATATCCTCGTCTTTCCAACGGGCTTTCTGTCCGCCTTTCATATATCCGATACGGGGAATTCCGTTTACTATAGAGTTATTGTGTCCGTGTGCCCACTGCATTTTCAGTCTC
>NZ_JADPLO010000009.1:23818-126497 GCF_015667765.1 Bacteroides sp. 1001302B_160321_D4
CCGCCTTTCATATATCCGATACGGGGAATTCCGTTTACTATAGAGTTATTGTGTCCGTGTGCCCACTGCATTTTCAGCATCTCCGGATGAGAGATGGCAGTCGGTTCCCCCTCAAAATTATGCTCGTAACTCACTTCGATAGGGTCGGCCGGATCGAGTCCTACTACATCGCCGTTTTCCACGTAAACCGTCGGGACACGGTCGTTGGTTGCTGCAATCAGGCAAGAGTAGTCGAAACCGATTTCTTTGGCACCCGGTTTGACGGTTTCGTTCCAGTTGACATTGCCGTCTCCCATCCCCAAATGCCACTTTCCGATAGCTCCGGTCACATAACCGCATTGCTGCATCATCTTCGGCAAAGTAAACTGATTTTCATTAATGATAAGAGGAGCATCTCCCGGCAGGATTTTTGCATCCTTATTTTTCCACGGATACATTCCGGTCATCAAAGCATAACGGCTGGGAGTGGAAGTTGCCGAAGTGGCATATCCGTTCGTGAAACAAACTCCGCCATGAGCCAGACTGTCGATATTCGGAGTATGAATCGTAGTAGAGCCATAAGCGCTGACATCGCCAAAGCCCAAATCATCGGCAAGAATCACAATCACATTCGGCTTTTCTTCTACGTGCTGTGAGATACAACCTACTAAAGACAACGTAGGAACTAGATAGATTATCTTTTTCATAATATTATGTAGTTAATAACAGTGCAAATTTAGCTAGTGCTAATTTATTTGTGTAGAACAAATGTTTAATAATTGGGAGTAATGTTCAACCTATAACTTTTCCTGAGAACAGTAGTTTAGTACTAACTTTCGTAATGAAGGTGGAAAACCCAATTCGCACAAAATTAAAGGAATCGGTGCAGATTTTATGCCGAAGACTTATTTGTAGGCAAAATTATTCAGTTACAGAATGATGAAGCCATTCGCCGCGAATTAGCGAGGTTGGAAGACTTGCAGATTAATACTTCCTCAGAAGTTGCCGTATATACTGCCACAAAACTTGTGAAGCGCGTCCCGAAAATGAGAATATGCTTTTTTGTTTCATCTCGAATTTACATTAAACTTTAAGTTGTTATACTATTGGAATGGAAAAAAGTGCAGATTGAAGCAAAGTTACTTAAATAACTGGAAAAAGTCTGTAAGCATATGCGCCATCTCTTCCCGCTGGTTGTATCATACAACCGTTTTGTGGAACTTGAAAAAGAAGTGGCTGTCCCTTTGGCGCTATTCATCAAGAAAGTGTTGCTGGGAAAATGCACAGGCATCAGTTTCGTGGACAGCACTCCTCTGAGGGTATGCAGGAATCAAAGGATACATGTCCATAAAGTATTCAAGGGTATAGCCCAAAGGGGTAAGTGTTCCATGGGATGGTTCTTCGGTTTCAAACTGCATCTAATTTGTAATGAAAAAGGCGAACTGCTAAACTTCATGATAACTCCGGGTGATGTGGATGACAGGAAACCGTTGGAATACAAGGCATTTATCGATTTTATCTATGGTAAGCTGGTTGCGGACAAAGGATATATCAGCAAGAATCTTTTCCAACGCTTGTTTGTCGATGGCATACAACTTATCACTAAACTGAAAAGCAATATGAAAGGCGCTTTGATGAGCGTGTCGGACAGACTGCTTCTTCGGAAACGGGCTATTATAGAGACGGTAAACGATGAATTGAAAAACATCGCACAGGTGGAGCATTCCAGGCATAGGAGTTTTGACAATTTCATCGTCAACATTCTGGGGGCTATTGCTGCGTACTGCATGTTTCCCAAAAAAACGTGTATCAATGTGCAACGTACATTAGATACACAGCTTGCTTTGTTTTGATTTCGTCGAACTCACGTTATTTTATTATTGCTGTCCGATAAAACTTAGTAAAGATATGAAAGTATGGCTCCACTGCTGATATAATGCGGTTAAGCCTACTTTTTCAGAAATCCAAGCCCCCTCATTCGAACAATGACGGCATAGGAGGATCTTTGGCAGGCTGTTCAAGCAGCATCTGTCAGTCCCTTTCGGGCTGGTTCAGTAAGCTGTATAAGTCAACATAATACATCAATGTCAGTCTCACCATTGTTGTAAGCCCCGAAAAACTCCAGTTCCTACTCAGCCGACTTTGTATAACCATCAGAAGAAGGTTTGCGATAAGCGTTACCCAAATCTGGATTTTGATGGCATTCCTGCTCTCTCCATAGAAATATCGTAGGGGGAAGTTCTGTTTGATTTGTTTGAAGAGCAGTTCTATTTCCCAGCGTTGACGGTATATGTTGACGATAACTTCCGGACGTCGGGCATTGGCATCGGAAAGTGTACTGCGTGTCGGCATCATCGAGACACCAAGGTGCGCCAGTTTCCGGGCTTCAGACAGCATGGACACGGATATCTCACGCAGTGAGTCGTGACGCATTATCACAGCATAAAGCATTGTCATCAAATGTGTCCAGGCATCAAAGCGCTTAATGTAACGTTCTCCGCCGTTTTTACGGCTGATTTCAAGAATTTCTGCCTTATCAAGCAATTTTATTACCTGACCATATAACGGCTGTCCGAGAAAATGTGTACTTTTACCCATGGTTATTCATTTTAGTTTAGCGACTTCAAAATAACCACAAAGGGCTGACTCCTGCAATAGGTGCCAGCCCTAATTTGGTCTGCGCTTAAAAAGTTTTATCGGACAGCAATATAAAAGAATAGATTTAATTAGTTGTATGCGAGAAACTATCCAGTCTCTTGCATACAACTAATTTCGTTTATATATAAAATTAATCGTCTGACTATAGTTATTCTTTCGTCTGACTATAGTTAGACGAAAAGTCAACAGTAGTCAGACGAAAGTTCAACTATAGTCAGACGAATAAATTTATTCGATTGAAGAGTTAGTTTTATGCATACGGAAGACTAATTGGTAGCAAACTTGCTATTAATCTTATTTGATAAGATAAGTAGCCACTACCGGATAATGGTCTGATTCCTTATCCGCCCAATAACAAACATTATACGCCTTCACCGTAAAAGCCTCGTTTGGCGCATAAATCAACCAGTCACATGCGTAAGCCGGACTTGGAACGGGTACTGTCCATGGAGCACCATCACTCAAACAATTTACGGTGAAATACTTTTGAAAAGCAGCCATGGTAGCAGAACCACGGCGGGAATTCAAATCTCCCCCCAAGATAACAGGTTTATCCAGGTGCTCCACGCACGCAAGAATTTCATCAACCTGTTTCAGACGGGCAGCATCTTCGTATTTATGGTCCAGATGTGTCGTAGCGAAATAGAATTCCTTACCTTCCTTCACAACTTTCACATAACCGAAAGAACGGACATAATCACCTTCTTTCAGTACACTCAACTTAAAACTCTTTTCCTCGGAAACCGGATATTTGGAAAGAATCACATTTCCGTAATCTCCGCCAGTCGGAATATCGAGCGCATGGGCAAAATAATAATATTTCATTCCCGTCAGTTCCGACAGTTTCTTCGGAGTATCCCAAGGGTTAATCTCCGTGTTTCTTTCTATTTCCTGAAGTGAAACGATATCCGGGTTCTCTTTCTTAATGACTTCGGCAATCTTATCAATTCCTTGTTTACGACCGCTATACGTGTTGTAAGTCATGGCTTTTACTGTGACCTCTTTCGGTTTCGTCACGGGTTTCTGTGCCGTTGAAGGTTGTAACAAACAACACAATAGAAACAATGAAATGCATATTCTAAAATTCATATACAACCAATTAATAAGTGAATGTTATCCTGAAAAACAATCTTTCCTACCTGATACAAAATTAATCCTTTTCTATCTTACGAATCTTATGATTCCAATAATCTGAAATATACAACGCTCCGTCCGGACCGAACTGCAGACCTTCCGGATGGTTGAATTGCGCTTTATCCAACGTGCCGTCAGTCGTACCGGAAAGACCTGTACCTGTGTAATTTGTCAACATGCCGTCAGGGGTAATTTTCGCTATACGATGTTTTTTACGGACTGCTACATAAATATTTCCCTCTTCATCCAAATCCATCTGGCAAGGCTCTTCCAGTTTGGCTTCATTTCCCTGACCTTCTGTAAAACCTTTTGTATCGTACTGCCCTACCCAAATATGGAGATTAGAAAACTCGCCTTTCGACATGTCGTAATCCCCTTTATAAATCACATGTTTATTCTGTGAACTCATATACACGGTAGTTCCTGCCTTGTCAAAAAGAATACAGCGGATTTTCACTTTCGACGCATTTTTACCTGCTGCGTCGGGAAGTTGCACACCGGTTGCCACCATCGTATTCTGCTCCGGGTCATATTTGTAAATCATGGCATTTCCATGAGCTACGGAGAAAACCTCTCCCGTGACAGGATGCACACCTACATTAGTAACTCCATTTTCCAAAGAGGGAGTGACTGACCATATTGCAGACAGATTAGCAGCATCATACTGATGCGTATCATTGCTCCATGGCATTGTTGCAATATGCGCATTGCCCGAAGCGTTGGCATCATTGGACAAGAATAAAGTATTGCCATCCGATGAGAAAGCGATATTCATCATCCTGAATACAGTTCCACCGGTTCCATCTCCGCGTAAGAAAGTAGCGACCTGATTGTTTTTCGCGATACGGATATCACGGTCATCATCTTCCACGATATACAAAGCACCTTCCTTGTCGAAAGCGATAGAACCCGGTTTCCAAAGACCCGCTTCCATGAGGGTCCCCTCTTTCTTCTCCGTTTTTTCGGAAGGAACATAACTGCCGATATAAGTACTTACGATAGGAGACTGAGAATACTCAAACTCCGTTTTATATGTCAGTTCTTGCGCAGCTTCTCCCTGACCGATATACACTTTCACCGGACCGGAGCCGGAACCTCTCTGTACATTGGCAGTAATAATATTCCCCAACGCACCCGTCACTTCGGCGTCCACCCCGTTGACTGTCACGCGGATATTATCCAAATCCGTGCCGAAATGCGTACCGTATAAAGTCAGGCTTGTAGACTTTCCGCCGGCTGTCGGCGTGTACATAGTGATTTTGGGAGTAGCCTCTCCTTCTCCGATTTCAGGCGTCATATCCTGCCGGTTCTCATCCTCGCATGCGACAAAGCCGATTGACGCAAACATCAGAGAATAGATAGAAAACCGTTTCAAATGAAGTATCAATGTTTTCATGTTTCTGTCTTTTTAGGTTAATCGTTTATACTGAACGTAGCTACCACCGGAAAGTGGTCTGATTCTACATAAGCATCATAATACACATCATAGGCTTTCGGAGACATTCCTTCATCCGGAGTGTACAATACGAAATCAATCGCTTTCACCGGAACGGGCGTTCCCGTTGTCAGTCCATAGTTCCCGTTCAGGCAACCGATTTCAAAACGTTCATACAATATCTTCATCGGGCCGGAGTCGGCTAAAGCATTGAAATCACCAGTCAATATCATTGGCTCATCCAAGCCCTTTGTCTTTTCGATAATCGTTGTAGTCTGGTTGATACGGTTAGTTTCGTTGCCCACATGAGACAGGTGCGTCACTCCGAAATAGAAACCCTTTCCATCTTTTTCTGTTTTCACTACTCCCATCGAACGCGGGTGGACATCTTCCACTGTCTCTATTCTCGGCAAATCATAATTCACTTCATCACTTATCGGATATTTCGAGAGAATTAGGTTTCCATATTCACCACCATCCACATCGCGGGTTTTGACAAAGAAAGCATAAGGCATTCCGGTCACTTCTTTCATCAGGGCGATAATATCCGCTTTCCCCACCTTGTTAGTCTTCGTCTCAAACTCCTGCAAACCTGCCAAGTCCGGATTTATCTTTTTAATCACTTGGGCAATCGCTTCCATTCCCTTTTTCCCGGAATAAGCTTTCTGCCCGCTATATATATTGTAAGACATGACTTTTACCAATACCCCGTCCTTTTCGTCCGGCGGGGTCACACCGTCATCATCCGAACTGCAACCGGCAAACAAACCGCCCGCCAACAGTAGCAGTAATAAATAGAATTTATGTTTCATTGTTACCTTCTTTTTTATCGTTTATCTTATATCATTCACAATTACTTCCACTACCCGGCTGTAATTCACATACGATTTGCTTTCTGCTGTCACCGTAGCCGCAACACGTACATACACCCTGTTCTTGTTGGAAACAATCTTATAATGATTCTCTATAAATTCAGTATCACTCATCAGGTCGATGACGTGCGTGCCACTGGCCTTTGTCCCCAGTGAAGAGAGGGTGGCATGGTTTGCATTGTTCACATCCACTCCCGGAGCATAATTCCATATCACGGAAACATCCGTCAGTTGCAATGTCTCGTTCGATGTTTTCGCATCATAGGTCAGTGTCAGCTTATTATCAGCCGATACAGCCACATCAAGGCTGATACGCGAGAACGGGATTGTGTACAAATCAACCTGCGTTTGTCCGTTCACGGTGACATACCCTTCACATACCCCGACAAAAGGACCATCCTTTGCCTGAATACGATAGCTGCCATTGAACACCTTCGTATGCTCGAACGTTCCATCCTGGCGAGCACGGAAATCAACAGAGGCGGTAGCCCCCGTATTCTGCTCGTACAAACTCATCATCACACCGCTACTTCCCGGCACAGGCATAGGAACCGGTTCATTCGTTTCCTTATCATAGATAGTGCCATACACGCCACCGTTCGGTGCATCATAATTATCGATGTCATTTTCGCATGCCGCCACGAAACAGGCGAATAATGCAGTCAATCCTATGTTTACTATTTTATTCATATCGTTTCTTCTTTAAAATTGGATGTATCAATTACCGTAACCCGGATTCTGTACCATCAACGGATTCGTACTCAAGTCCTCGGCACGGAACACCGTATAGTAGTTCTTTTCAAGGAAAAGACGCTTTCTCTTTTCGGGCACACCGGTTTCAAAGGTGTACTTGCCGCTCTTAACATTGTAATACGGACAGAGAGCCGTGCCGCGGAAATTGGTCAAACCACCTTTGCTTACATCGAGATGAGCCAGGCGCCAACGTTTCAAATCCCAGTAACGATGCTTCTCAAAAGCAAGTTCCACTTTCCGTTCATGGCGCACTTTATCCAGCGTCAGGTTACCTGCAGTCAATAGTTTGATACCTGCCCTGCCGCGAATCTCATTGATATCCTTCAAAGCCACGTCCAGATGCCGGTTCAGTTCCATGCAAGCCTCTGCACGATTCAGATAGATTTCTGCCAGACGGAAAACCACCCAGGGAGTAGAAGAACGTTTTGCGTCGATGTTCGTATAGTCCGTCAGACTTTCATCCAGGAATTTACGCTGATAGAAACCCGTCTTGCTGGCGTCGCCTACACTTAACGAGCCACCGTCTTTTCCCGAAGTATTATAAGTCTGTCCGTCTATTACGACCTTGTTCTCCTTATCCGGTTGGGCGGAAGCTTCATACTTGGTTCCTATCCCATCCTGTCCGTTGATGACACCGCGTATCCATTCGATTTTTCCGCCACCGTATCCTTTATAATCAGCACCGGGCAGGTAAACCGAACCTAATAAACGAGGGTCTTTATTCTTAAAGATATCATACGGGCTATCATAGCTGATAGCTTTTCCACTGCTGTCTTTCATCTTCAGCTTCCCTTCCGTACCGTCAATATATTCAAATTCCTCTACCATTTCCAGTACCGGAGACATGCCGCATCCCCAACCGTCGCCACGATAAGAGAAAGGAACATTCAGTTTATCCCACATATGTCCTTTACCGGCAGCCACATTATACTGTTTCTGGAAAATATATTCTCCGTTATCCCCATTCACTGCTTTGGAAAAGAGATTGTAAAAGTTCTGCGCCAGCTCTTCCGCTTCCGTACCGGTCGATTTATACAAGCTATACACACGGGGAACCATTTCATCCAGAATCTTCGATGAAGCAGTATAACATTCGTCAAAGTAACGTTCCGCTTCTGTCTCGGGAATATACACATATCCTTTGGAAACAGCCTCGCCTGTGAGAGTCAGCGTTTTGGAATACTTGGCGATAGTACCGGCATACAGTGCGGCACGTGACCACAAGGCAAGCACCGTTCCACGATTTGCGCGGTATTTGGCATCACTGCTGCGTACTTCCGGCAATGATTCATAGATAGCCTTACATTCATTGATAATGAAATCATAGGTCGCGGCTTCCGTATCACGAGCCTGGTAAAGAGCTTCCGTATTTCCTGCGGTATATTCTTTCGGAACAGTCTGCAAAGGAACGCCCCCATAACGCTTCACCAGTCCGAAGTACTGCATAGCACGGATAAAACGGGCTTCTGCTCCGAGTTCTTCTTTCTCATCCTCACTCAATACGGAAGTTTTCTCAATATTCAGCAGGAAGTTGTTTACAATGCGGATTTGCTTGTAGCGGGTCACCATGTCGTCGTTGAATACATAGTCGCCATAAGAATAAGTAGAGTTCGACTTGTCGAATGCGCTCTCCTTCTGATAACTGGCGGTAGCCTCATCCGAGAGGCTGGTCTGATTCGCCAGGTTCGCCTTCTTGCTTCCATACCAGTCGTCAAACTCATCCAGTTTCAGTCCCGAGTCATACATATCCGCCAATACGGCTGTGATTGCTTTCGGATTTTGCCAAATCAAATCCGGTGTGTTGACACCGCTGGTACTCTCACGGTTCAGATAATCATCGCATCCCGTCCATACGAAGATGGACACCCCGCCTATCAATATATATTTCAGATAATTCCTATTCATTGTCTTTACTGGTTTTAGAAGGTTACATTTACGCCAAAGTTATACGTCTTCATCTGCGGATAATAGCGTATTCCGCTGGAATTGCTTTCGGGGTCGACGTTCTTCATCAGTCCGTCACGCTTGGTGAAAGTCAGCAGATTGTTGCAGTTGATATAGAAACGCACCCGGTCGATAGCCGCCTTTTTTGTCAAGACTTTAGGAAGCGTGTATCCCAGTTCCAGAGTTTTCAGGCGCAGGTAATTTGCGTTGTGCAATGACCACGAGTTACCGGAACGGTTATCGGCGACACCTGCCACGCGTGCGGCAGGCATATATCCCGGAATCCATTTGCTATAAGGGTCGGTCGGGTCTTCCCGGTGCCAGCGGTCGGTCATGATAGCCAGCCCATTACCTAAACCTTGCTGGATAAACGGGTCGAGAATATCCCCGCTAACATAAATATCGTGTCCGGCAGCTCCCTGGAAGAAGACAGTCAGGTCGAATCCTTTGTATTCTCCGGACATATTCAGCCCGTAGTACATACGGGGTGTGGCACCGTGTCCGAGTGGTTGCGTATCGTTATCATCAATAATACCGTCACCATTGTAGTCTTCGAATTTCAAATCACCCGGCATCAGCGAACGGTTACCGTCCTTATCCTGAACCGGTGAGTTCAAAATTTCCTCGAAAGAAGTAAACTGCCCGATTACTTTCTTTCCCCAACGGATATCCTTGTAACGCCCGTTGGTGTTATTACGCCAATCGTCATACATATTGGTGGAAGCCGCCCGCTCCACATAATCATACTTAATCCGGGTAGTAGAGAAGTTGGCCGACACATTATAATTAAAATTACCAATCCGGTTTTTATGCCCGACTACAATCTCGAATCCGGTGTTAATATCAGAATTCAGGTTCTCCTGCGGCATTGATTCACCGAAGATAGTAGGCAATGAGCCTACACGGGTGGCAGGCAGACCGGAACGGTTTCTGCGGAACCAGTCGAACTCCACAGAAATCAGTCCCCTGTGGTAAGACGCCTCAAAGCCGATGTTCATAATCTTCGATTCATACCAAGTCAGCCACGGGTTTGCCATACCTACCGTAGTCATGCCCGAAGTCACTCCGTTGCTGCCCATGATATAGCTTCCGTGAGACGTATATCCATCCAGATACTGGAACGCGTCGAAATCTCCTTCATCGCCCACTTTGGCGTACGAAGCACGGATTTTCAGGTTATCCATATCGGGTAACAGTTTCTTGAAAAAAGCCTCTTCGGAAACACGCCATCCCAATGAAACACCCGGAAAGAATCCCCAACGATTACCTGCACGGAATTTATAGGTTCCGTCATAGCGGAAATTGAATTCCACCAGATAACGGTTAGAGAAATCATAGTTCAGACGTCCCACCAAGCCGGCGTGAGCCGTTTCCTGTGTCTTGCCGGAAGCTTCCTGATTCGTTTTATCCCCATAGTCCAGGTCAGGAATCAGCCCGATAGCAAAATCACGTGTCCCGGTCACCCAGTTCTTCTTGTCATTATACATTTCCCATACGAGCATGGCACCGATATTATGCTTTTTAGCAAACGTATTGTTGTAGTTCATAGAGAACTGATAGGTCGGTTTGTCATAGTTTTCCAGCTTCGATTCCAGATGCGCGGTGTTAACCACTTTCTCTATATACTCTTCATTCGCATAATCATACGTATATTCCGAGAGGTCTTTCCGCCACGTTTTCCATTCCTTGTTCGTATAGTCGTAGGCAACCAATGCTTTCGCCATCAGTCCTTTCACCCAGGGAAGTTGCCAGGTGATAGCCAACGAGCTGTTAAATTCACGACGCAGGCGGTCTTCATAACCACTGTCGTCCGAATCGGAAACATGCACGGGGTTCGCCATATCTCCTACGGCTCCCCAATAATCCGGGTTGTCATTGGCATACATGGAATAAGTCGGGATGGCCATTTGTGCCGAACGGAACAGGTTGTCACCATTGTAAGGCTTTTTGCGGTTGTCGAAGCGTCCGCTCAAACGCAGTTCCACGTTCAGTCCCTTAGCCACTTCCACGCTCAGGTTGGAACGGACGTTGTAACGTTGGTAATTCCAGTCGCCCGAACGGATAATACCGCCCTGGTCCATATATCCGATAGACATGTAATATTTCACTTTCTCCGTACCGCCTGTCAGGCTCAAGTTGTGTGAAGTCTGGGGAGCGGTGCTACGCATCGTCTCACTCCACCAGTCCGTACCTGCCGTACCGTTCCGGTAGGCTTCCAGTTGTTCTTGTGAATAAGCGGAAGCTCCGCGCCACGGGTTGGCATTGTGAATCGCTTCATTGTAAAGAGAAGCGTACTCATAAGCATTCATCATCTCCGGATAGCGGGTCACTTTCTGAAAACCTACATAGCCGTTATATTCTATCTTTACCTTCTGTTCCGTCCCTTTCTTGGTAGTAACCAGCAGAACACCGTTTGAACCTTTAAAACCGTAAACAGCTGCGGCGGCATCTTTCAGGATAGAGATGGATTCGATATCATTCGGGTCGAGCTGCGTATAATCACGCTCGATACCGTCTACAATCACCAGCATGCTTCCATATCCGCGAATATCGACGGAAGCTCCATCATCACCGGGGCTTCCGCTACGCTGTACGGCACGTAAACCCGGCAAACGTCCGGCGAGCATATTCGTCACACTGGGAGCTTTTACTTCCATCAACTTATCCGAAGAGATGGCAGCTACCGAACCGGTCACGGAAGCCTTTTTCTGAATACCGTAACCTACCACCACTACCTCGTCCAGCGTCTCGGTATCTTCCTGCAAAGTTACTTTCAGTCCAGCTTGCCCGTTCACCCGCACTTCTGTTGTTTTATATCCTATATAGGAAATCTGTAACACTCCATTAGCGGGAACCGGCAAGGTAAACTTACCGTCCACATCGGTAATCGTCCCCACACCGGCAGCACCTTTCAGTTGCACCGAAGCTCCGATAACCGGTTCTCCGCCGGCATCAACAACCACACCTTTCACCGTGATATTCCGAACAGTCTGTTCGATACCCGATACCGAAGGGCTTTCCGCATATACCGTAAACGGCACGCACAGGAAAGTCCCTGCCATTAAAGCTGAAACAGTAGCTATCTTCAGCCGGTCGTTGAACGACTTTAAGACAACCGTGTTCATTTTACAAACATGTTTCATAGATTAAATTAATTATGTGTTTTAAGTTTCGAATCTATATTATCATCACATATCGCTACTGCAACCTGCGAATCGGCACAGCCATAATAGAGATATAATTTGTTTTTAAAGTAAGCCAATCCTTCGATAAACACTGTTCCGTCCTTGTACTGACCGCTCTTCTCGAAAGCGGCTTCGGGCACAAAGAAAGGTTTATCCAAGCGGTCGAGTACTTTATAAGGGTCGTTGGCGTCAAACAGGAACTGCCCTGCACAATAAGCGCCTGCGGGGTATGCCGGGTCCCTTTCTTCCTTGTATCCGTTCTTGCCATTGTATAATAATACAATACCGTTCACGGTTTTGATAGCCGGTGGCCCGCACTCAGTCAGGCGGCTGTCGAAATACCCGCTGCGGGGTTTGGCTATCTCCCTTAGTTCGTTGTTTTCGTTCAGTACCGGAGCCCAGTCGGTCAGGTTATCGGAAGTTGCGGCACATACCGCATTCTCCCCCCAATACATAAAGTATTTGCCAGCCACTTTCTCAATGACCAGTCTGCCGTCTTTCACTCCGGTGACAATAGAAGCCGATTTGCTTGCTATATTGGCAAAACGCCCGTTGTATGCTTTCGCAAAAGCGAGTCCGTGTTTCGTCCAGTTTTTCAAGTCTCTGGAAGTAGCCACCGCCAAGCGGGGAAGATTGCGGTTCCAGGCTGTATAAAGCATGACGTACAATCCGTCTTCCGTCATTGCCACACGCGGGTCTTCGCAACCACCTTCCCATTCTATTTCTTTAAAATCGTCTTCGGAAGGAAAGAGTACCGGTGCGTCCGCTTGGCTCATCGTCACTCCGTCCGTACTTTCCGCATAGCCGATGCGGGATGTCCTCTTTCCGATGCCTTGCGCCGAGTTGTCTTCCGCACGGTAGAGTACCACAATCTTCCCGTCCTTGACGGTTGCCGCCGGATTGAAAGTGTCACTCTCTTCCCATCTTACCGGCTGCTTGCGCATCGGGCATTGGAAAGTAGTCGGTTGCGGGGAAATCACCGGGTTCACCCCTTCCGGGCGGACAAAAGGGCCGAGTATCCATTGTCCGCTCTGTTCTTCGACAGCTACGGATGCCTGTTTTTGTCCGGAGCATCCGGCTAGTGTCATCATACTGATTAAATAGATTACAGATTTTAGTTTTATCATACGTCGTTTTTTTAGTTTTCCCAATCGGTCGTTCATCGTTTTTCTGCCAGCAAAACTATCGTACCCCGCAAAAAATAGAGTGTACTATATTCTCAAAAGGGTATATAGGTGCTGTACAACATAATAATTCATCCGTTTGCAATGGCAGCTTAATGGTTTTGAAATATTAACGAACCGTTTGGTTCTGTTTGATGATGTTCCGGGCCAACGGGTAGGCTATCAACTGCAAGGCTCCTACCAGTATCAATGCGTACTTCAATGCAAAATCCTGTGATATGGCAAAGGCAAGCGCCATAAAAAGGATGAGCCCGAAAGCACGCCCCAGGAATAGTCCGAATTCGTGGCTTAAAATATAAGTGTATTCATTTCTTTTCTCGATTTTAACTACTGCGTCGATGGTTTGCATCATAATGGGATAGTAAGGCAAGTCAAACAAGGGCTGAAAGATTACCTTACAGAGGACAAAGATAATCACTCCGGTGGCTGAAAACAAGACCCCGTTGAACAGAGTACCGATAAAAAAGACGAGTAACCCGGCAATAAATATCTTCGGGCGGTCTTCGGGTTTGGCAATACGCCCCAGTACATAGACCAGTATAGCCGTCAGCGTACCGCTGATTCCCTGTATCAAGCCTAATGTCCCTTCATCACCGACCAGTTTCAGAATCAGGATGGCGGGGGCAGTCACTAGGAATCCCTGTACCATTCCTTTCAGGGAAGCCAGCAACAGCATTTTCTTCCACAGTGTACAGAACCGGAAGTACAGAAAGTTCTTCTGTATCGGATTGGCAAACTTACCACGCCACAAGACAGCTACGGCAAACAGGGTCACGACTATGACTCCGACTGTGACCAAACGATAGGCACCATTTATATCAATCAGGCATCCCATGATTTCTTTGCCGTCTATCTGGCTGATGAATGCGCCAATCAATAAAGGAACAGTTATCGAAGTGATGGAGAAAAAGAAAGATTCCAGTCCGAAAAAGTAGTTCCGGCTATTATCGGTCGTGTTGTTGAGAGTCAATAGATAGCGGTTGGTCCAAAAGAAACCCGATGCGGCTCCGAGAACAAAACCTGCTATGCCTAACTCTACAAAGCCCAATGACTTCACCAGCATCATGGCAAACATCGACAGCCCGCTAACTAATATCCCGCCTGCATACAGTACTTTCACGCTGACATGCCGCAACAGGAAGCCGTTGACAAAAGAGGTCGCAATGATGCCGATATACATAAAAAGTTGATAGAAAGCTACGGAAACAGGCTCGCTCGTGTGACGCATCACATAAGCACCTACAAATATCTCCACCACAGGAAGCACGAACGCATAGAGCAGGTTAGTCATCAACAGTACACGTACATTGGAAGTCTGCTGCTTGAAGAATTGATATTCTCTTTTCAATTTATTCATTTCTTACCTTAATATATGTCATGACTTTAATGAACGAAGGATTTCCCCGATGGAGAACTCCGCTCCGCAGATTACTTCATCACTCGCACCGTAGTAAACAGTCACCTTATCCCCTTCTACCAGATGCCCGTTCGTGAAGACCACATTCCCGAAAAATCCGGTCTGCTCGTAGGGAGCAGTCGGTTCCATTATAGGAGCTTTGCTTCGGGCAATTACCTTTGAGGGGTCGTTCAAATCAAGCAGAAGGGCTCCCAGGCAATAGCGGTTCTGATAGTCTGCACCATGATAAATCTCCAGCCAGCCTTCCTCTGTACGGATAGGCGCGGCGCCCGCACCCACACGGGCACAGTCCCAGCTATCGGGACGAGTGGTCGCAACGCAACGGTGGTTACCCCAGTGCAACCGGTCGGGTGATTCGGCAAGCCAGATATAGTTGCCGCCCAGTTCGGGACTGCTCGGGCGATGCAAGGCGAAATATTTGCCGTTTATCTTCTCTTCAAACAAGGCACAGTCTTTATTATGAGGGGGAAAAATCATGCCGTGACGAGTGTAATTCTTCCAGTCACGGGTATGAATCAGCCCTACACCGACGGCAACGGAAGAGACTTCGGTAAACGTCAGGTAATAGCCGTCGGCTGTAGTCGCCACCCGGCAGTCCTCGATGCCGAAAGCCTCTAATGCCCCTTTGCCGAAAATAGGCGGATAATCCGGTTCTTCCTTAAAATGGATGCCGTCCTCGCTCGATACCAACCGGAGATAAGACATGGTAGTCAGATAATTCTGTCCCGCATATCCTATCACACGAGGGTCGGAAGCGTCCAGTTCCGGGTCATTTTCGTCGAAAGAAAGCACTTCTATCTTCCCTTCCTTATTATATACGGGGAAACTAATCACTCCCTGTTTCTGTACGGGGCGTTCGGCTACCCGCAGTAATAACCAGGTTTTTCCGTCGAAGCGGAATACGCCGGGATTCAGGAAACAGGTGATTTCCATACCTTCTATTCCCGGTTGTAAATCAGATGGTTTCAATAATGGGTTCTGATGAAATCGTTTTGCAATATCCATTTTCTAATCATTAAATAGGTGTTGTTTTTATTTCTCGTGGCAAAGCTACCCCACGCAGCGACGGGAAGAGTGTACTATATTCTCAAAAGGGTATACACGTGTTGTACAGCATATTTTTATCTTTGTTTTCTTATTTTTCCTCTCTATCTTTGCGACATGATTCTACGAAAACACTCATATTTCCGTTACATCTGCATCCTTATTTATTCATGCCTGATGCCTGTTTTATTACATTCGCAGAATGTAGTAAAACAGATTTCCAATGCGGATGGATTATCCAATAATTCGGTGAATTGTTTCCTCGAAGATTCGGAACATACGCTTTGGGTAGGGACATGGGACGGATTAAATGCATATAACGGTCGTAGCTTCAAAACCTATTCTTATAATAAAAAGGATGCAGGGTCTATCAGTAATAATGTCATCTGGCAGATTATCGAGCAGAGCGACTCTATCCTGTGGGTATCTACGGACTATGGGGTGAACCGGTGGAAACGTTCTACCCAACAGTTTACTCCTTATTATTTAGGTACACAGAATAATCCGCCGAAACAGGAGAAGTCATTTCTGCTGGATATCACTTCCGGCAAGCATATTATCTGTTATGTGAAAGAGCAGGGTCTATTCTGTTTCGATGACCGGAAACAGGAGTTTGTTTCCTTGAAGAATGACCTGCCCGATGACATCAGGAACTTCGTCATTGATTCCAAAGACCGGATATTCTTTCTCACAGGACATGGACAATTATTGCATTATCAACTGACTGTCCGCAACTCCTGTCCCGAACTCTCGTTCAAAGAAGAAATCAGGCACTGTGCCCCCGTTTCCAATATTTATCTTTCCCAGGACTGCCTCATCATTAACGATGACAGGACGCTGACTGTTTCACAAGATAACCGTATATTGGACAGTATAAATATTCCGGAGAACAAAACCGTATCACAAGCTATCTGCCACGGTGAATATCTCCTTATCAGCTTTATCGAGGGGGGATGCATCAGATATAATCTTGAAAATGGGACTTCAACGGAATTACTCCAATTGCCGGAGAAAGCTTCCATTTTCACTATTTATATCGGCTCGCAGAATATCCTTTGGGTAGGTACGGACGGACAAGGGATATTGGAAGTCTATGAACACAGTTCGCCTTTCCATACCGTAAAAACGAATTATCCTGTCCGCTGTTTTTGTGAGGAAGACAATGGCAATATACTCGTAGGAACAAAAGGAGAAGGTATCCTGCTGCTCGACAAGCAGGAACGGGGAGTCAACCCCTATCTTTCAACAGGCAACGGGTTAATCTCCAACTCCGTTTATACTATCCGCAAAAATATGTCCGGGGATATATTCATCGGAACCGAAGGGGCGGGTATCAATTATATTCCACTCAATGGCAACCAGGTGAAAAAACTGGGTATTCCCGCTGAATTTCCAGCTTTCAGGGCAGTTTACAGTATCCTTTTCACCCATAATGATTCACTTTTATGGTTGGGAACTTCCGGCTACGGACTTATCAAGCTGAGCCTGCAAAGGGAAGGAAAAAGTTATAGAGTAACGGACATGAAACAATATAAATCTCCCGGCCCTTCTTCGCCAAGCAATAATATTATTTATTCGGTTATTGCCGGATACGATGAGAATGAACTTTGGCTAGGCACGCGAGGGGGCGGAATTAATAAGTTCGATATCGCGTCCGAACGTTTCCGGCAGATGAATGAGATAGACCCCGGTTTGTCCCTGACTAACAATGACGTGATTTATCTGACTAAAGGAGATTCTGCCAGTATCTGGATAGGTACCAGTTATGGTCTTAACCGGTTGTTCCCGACAGCCACACCGCCTTCCATCACCGAATATACGGACAATAACGGATTGCCCAATAATACGATTCACGGCATCCTGAAAGATGAGAACGGGAATATTTGGGCAAGCACCAATCAAGGTATCTCCTTTATCGACTTGCCCTCGGGAAAAATTACCAATTATTCCTCAAGAAACGGGCTGCAAAACGACGAATTTTCTGATGGGGCTATTTTTAAGGACAAAGCCGGATGGCTGTATTTCGGCGGAGTCAGCGGGTTGAACTATTTCGACGAGAACAAGATACGCTTACGGGAACATATCGCATCATTAAGCCTGAACAGCCTGAAGATAAACAATACAAGCCAGAATATCTACGAACGTATCCGTAACCATACACTCCGATTGGACTATGACGAGCCTTATATTACTTTGGGATTTGCCGCACATGATTTTATCAACAATGAGAATTGTGAGTTCAGCTACCGCATTATCGACTTTGCCGACGAATGGATTTACAATGAGAATAACCCGAATATCGTTATCACCAAACTGCCGCCGGGAAAATATAAACTGGAAGTAAAATGCACCAATGGCGACCGGGTATGGAGCAACGAAATCTATTCCCTCAATTTGGACATCGCTTACCCCTGGTGGCTCAGTACTACAGCTTTTATTATTTATTTTATCCTGATTGCCATTGCTATCTATATCACGCAATCCGTCATCAAGAATCGAATCCGGCTGAACCGTCAGATTCTACTGGAACATATCGAGAAACAGAATCAGCAACGTATCCATGAATCGAAGTTGAACTTCTTCACGAATGTGGCACACGAGTTTTTCACTCCGTTGACACTGATATACGGCCCGGCACAGCACTTGTTGGAAAAGGCAGACCTCGACAGTTATACAAAAAGATATATCTACATCATCAAGAACAATGCCGACCGGATGCAGAAGCTTATCAACGAACTGATGGAGTTCCGGAAAGCAGAAGCGGGACATACAGCTATCTATGCTGAAAAAGTGGATATTCAGTTGCTCGTCGACTATGTATCGGACAACTATACCGAAATTGCCGAAGAAAACAAGATAGACTTCAGCTTCAAAAGCAAAGAGGTATCATCCTTTACAACAGACCGGAATGCACTGGAAAAAATAATATTCAATTTGCTTTCCAACGCCTTCAAATATACGCCGTCCGGCGGATATATCCGTGCTGAAATACGGGGGAATGTCGCTGACGGGACATTGCATTTCCGAATCCGCAACTCGGGCAAGGGACTGACAGAGAAACAAATGAGTGAGATATTCAGCCGGTTCAAGATTTTCGAAAGCAGTAACCTGAAACATGCGGGAAGCACCGGAGTCGGCCTGAATCTGACCAAGAGCTTGACGGAGTTATTGGGCGGAGAAATCACAGTAGGAAGTGTATTGGGAGAGTATGTAGAATTCAATGTGTCTCTACCGTCCATGCACGTGAATTCCGGAAAAGAAAGTCAGCCGGCAGAAGAAGAGGCAGAAGCCGGTGAAATGCTTTTTGTCCCAAAACAAAAGGAAATTAGTATATTGATTGTAGAAGATGAAAAGAATATCCGCGAACTTCTGAAAGATATCCTGCTTCCTTACTACCAGGTTCGGGAAGCAGCCGATGGGGAAGAGGCGCTGAAAGAAATCGAACAGAAACAGCCGGATATTATTATCAGCGATGTATTGATGCCCAGGCTGGACGGCATCACTCTGACGGATATATTGAAAGCCAACGAGCGGACTGCCCACATTCCGATTATCCATATCTCCGCCAAGAACTCCATCGAAGACCAGATTAACGCTTACAAACATGGAACAGACTTATATATCCCCAAACCTTTCCACCCGAGGCATGTATTGAGCGCGGTAGAGAATATGATTAATAAATACTCTCTGATGAAAGAGTATTTCAAATCCAGCCGTTCCTCTCTCATCGTAAGGGATGGAATCACCATGCATAAAGAGGATGAGCTGTTACTGGACAAGATTATCAAATTCATCGAAGATAATATTGACGACGAATCCATGAATCCGGATTCTCTCGCAGACTTTATAGGAGTAAGCAAAGCGGGATTGTACCGTAAACTCAAAGAATTGACGGAAAAGACACCAAGCGAATTTGTCCGTACCATCCGCCTGGAATATGCAGCAGGCCTATTAAAGACTACCAAGCTTACCGTTACCGAGATTATGTATAAATCGGGCTTCTCAAACAAGTCTTATTTCTACCGGGAGTTTGCCAAGTTATACAACACTTCTCCCAAAGAATACAGGAGCGGACAGACAGAAGAAAAGGATACTTAATAACCATCTAACAATAAAGAAACAATGAGAAAACTTTTTATTGTATTGGCGCTCTGCGGTGTGTCAATACTGAATGCGCAGCAACTGAATGTCGCTTCTTACAATGTACGAAACAGTAACCCGAACGATGCCAAAGCCGGAAACGGCTGGGAACAGCGTTGCCCGGTACTCACCCAGTTAATCACCTTTCATGACTTCGATATATTCGGAGCGCAGGAAGTGAAACATAACCAACTGGAAGATATGTTGAATGCCTTGCCGCAATACAGTTATATAGGCGTAGGACGGGATGACGGGAAAACGAAAGGGGAATATGCGCCTATCTTCTACCGGAAGGATAAATTCAAGTTACTCAAATCCGGGAATTTTTGGTTATCGGAAGATACCTCGAAGCCGAATAAAGGATGGGATGCAGCCTATACCCGCATCTGTACATGGGGAGAATTCAAGGATATTACAGGCAAGTTCAGATTCTGGTTCTTTAACCTGCACATGGACCATATCGGAGTAGTGGCACGTCGCGAAAGTGCCAAGCTGGTTATCAGCAAGATTAAAGAGATGTGTGGCAAAGACCCCGTCATACTCACCGGAGATTTCAATGTAGACCAGACCAGCGAAAGTTATCAAGTACTTCATGAATCCGGAATATTATCAGACTCTTATGAGGTCGCGCAACTGAGATATGCAACTAATGGAACATGTGCAGGATGGAATCCGAACACATATACTCCCAACCGTATCGACCATATCTTCGTTACCAAAAACTTTATTGTTGAAAAGTACGGAGTGCTGACAGATACTTACCGGATTAAAAATGAAGCCACCGGAATGTATGAAGCACGCATTCCTTCAGACCATTTTCCCGTGAAGGCAGTATTGAAATATACCAAGTGAGCAAACTGAATTCGAAATGATAATATAAGCCTGTTAATGTTCTATTTTTAATATTCTACAAGGAAATAGCCGGTTAAAAAGTAACGAACCGGAAAATAAACTGCATAAATAAATGCATGAGCATACAAAAAATATTCTCGAAACGGTTATACCTGAAAAAAGAAAATCAAGCAATTAAATGAAAAAAAGAACTGGACGGTTATTGATTCAATAATCTCTTATCTTTACATGGTCGTAGCGCGATATGTATTTACATTTTAGATAAAAAAGCGAGCTGGTT
The DNA here is from genome assembly GCF_015667765.1 of Bacteroides sp. 1001302B_160321_D4. Classification (NCBI taxonomy): domain Bacteria; kingdom Pseudomonadati; phylum Bacteroidota; class Bacteroidia; order Bacteroidales; family Bacteroidaceae; genus Bacteroides; species Bacteroides sp. 1001302B_160321_D4. The sequence continues at coordinate 44,696 of NZ_JADPLO010000009.1, forward strand.
TATATGCCAAAGAAAAGCGAAAATGTAATAGCACAATAACAGAAAAAATAGCAGCAAGTTACTCATGTTTGTAAGAGTAGCTTGCTGCTATTTTTATAGTGTTTATATCTTTATCAGAGAAGCATAATATATTAATCAATGTATTGTTTGATTAACTCCACTGGCATTGACAATTGTTTGGATATCTCTTCAATCGATGTCCCATTTTTACAGAGCATCTTAATCATTGAACGAATCACTTGTTCTTTCTGTTCAATCACTTGTTCTTTCTGTTCAATCACTTGTTCTTTCTGCTCAATCAACTGCTCTTTCTGCTCAATTTCCTTATTCTTCATCATAATTGTCGTATCCCTGTCCTCTATTTCAGAAAGAATTTCGTCTTCTATCTCCATGGCACGCCGCACGTTGGGTGCAGCGGCAGCCTTCAGCAGCCGATGAACAACACACTTCACTTCATCGTCAAGATGCTCATCGTTAATTTCCAGATAGTGTTCGCTATCAGCCTGCCGATATTCTTGGTCAAATACACTCAGCAGACGTTCAAGACGGTTACGAGTTCGTCCGGTGAGGAAAGGAATCTGCACGATGATGCTGTCATGAGTCAGACTCTCTATGAAGGGGTCGGGAGAAGGAAGAGGATTGTCGTCATAATCCAGATAGCGGCGGTGCACGTAAACCACCGGCTCGGTCAGGTTACCCAAGGGGTGTCCCAGAATGTAGATAGAAATGATGGGCAAACCATATGTACGCCTTTGTCCATGCTCATTCTTTTCTTCGATAATGTTCTCCTTATTAAGATACTGCGTGCCCAGATACTGTCGGAAGCACAAGGTTTCAGTAATGAGCCAAGTCTTTTGCAGTTCGATAAGGACAAGGTGTTCTGCACCGTCATTCTCACGAATCTTTGCTGAAAAATCTATACGAAAGAGTGAGATGCGAGTATGTTCCATGGAAGTATACTCGTGGCGGCGCATTTCAAGGTCTATAATATCCTTTTTGAGCAATGCGGAAAGAAATATCTTGGCGACTTTCTTGTCTTCCATTAAGAATTTGAAGACAGCGTCGTAAATGGGATTGGCGATGATAGTCATATTGCTTATAGTTTAATAATTAAGCAAATATACTTCTTTTATTTGATTAATGAGAGGATGAAAAGGTTAAATTCTTCTATCGGAAAGGAATTACGACATTCTAAGTTACATCGATTGATTCCTCATATTCTAGGATTAAAGAAGTATCAGTATGCCGTATTGTTTCTTGAAAGCGGTCGAAAAGTGCGATGGATTCTTGAAACCCACTTCGGCATAGACATCCACTAATTCTCGTTCATAAACTCCATGATATCTATCTTCTACGGTTCGTTGAAATCGAAGAGCGCCGGAGCAAACCGCTTGTCGATATGCAGCAACGCAAGCAGCCCCTCCTGCAATTTCAAGTTCATGGAGCCATCGGATTTCAAAATAGATTCTATCAGCTTGTTGCATACGTCGTCGGAAAATGCACAACGGTATGTTTCGGCACATTTCCGACAGTCAATACAACCTCATACTGATTTGTTGCCAATCCAGAACCATTCTGTTTCGATTCCCTTTTCATGCAGAGCTTCCTCTACCACACTCAGATCTTGCCAAGTTCCTCCTTGGGGATGCGTACTTCCATTGACCAATAAAACTTTCATACTCGGATTATTTCAATAAGGGTAGTTGGTGTAACATCTCTTTGATGCGAATCGCAATACGCGGCATCGGTTCAGCAACGGTCAAACCGACAATCTCTTTTTCCGTAGCGATGTCGTTTATTACCCTCACGACTTCCGATATTTTCATTCCGCTGGGAACAACACCGACAGCAGCTATGATTTCGGCAGGGTCGAGCACGTCCATATCGAAATGTACGACGACTTTGGACGCTCCGCACGATTTCAGCCAATCACGTATTGCATTGCTATTCTCACGGACATCTTCCGACGTCAAGTGTTTTCCTCGTCTTTCCAACGGGCTTTCTGACCGCCTTTCATATATCCGATACGGGGAATTCCGTTTACTATAGAGTTATTGTGTCCGTGTGCCCACTGCATTTTCAGCATCTCCGGATGAGAAATGGCAGTCGGTTCGCCTTCAAAATTATGCTCGTAACTCACTTCGATGGGATCGGCCGGATCGAGTCCTACTACATCGCCGTTTTCCACGTAAACGGTCGGGACACGGTCATTGGTTGCTGCAATCAGGCAAGAATAGTCGAAACCGATTTCTTTTGCACCCGGTTTCACGGTTTCATTCCAATTGACATTTCCGTCTCCCATTCCCAAATGCCACTTTCCGATAGCTCCCGTCGCATAACCGCATTGCTGCATCATCTTCGGCAAGGTGAACTGATTTTCATTGATAATGAGAGGAGCGTCTCCCGGCAGAATTTTTGCTTCTTTATTTTTCCACGGATACATACCGGTCATCAACGCATAACGACTGGGAGTGGACGTTGCCGAAGTAGCATATCCGTTCGTGAAGCAGACTCCTCCATGAGCCAAGCTATCGATATTCGGAGTATGAATCGTAGTCGAGCCATAAGCACTGACATCGCCAAAGCCCAAATCATCGGCAAGAATCACAATCACATTCGGCTTTTCTTCCACTTGCTGAGAGGTACAGCTGACTAAAGATAATGTTGGAACAAGATAGATTAAGTTTTTCATAATAGTATGCAGTTAATAACGATGCAAATTTAGCCACCACTTGTTTATTTATATAGAACAAATGTTTAATAATGGGGAGTCATGTACATCCTGCAACGATTCCTTGGAAGATTATTACAAATATTTGGGCAAATATAAAAAGCCGGTTTCTACAGAAACACCTACCTTTGGTTATCATTAAATATCCAATTAATAATTCCAAAAAGACACCATCTACAATGAAAAACCTATTAATTTTCACAGTTACTCTCCTGATCCCTTTATGCAGTTGCTCGCAAACAGAAAATACGGACACTGATGAACCGGTGATTCCTCCCCCAAGCAACAATTACGTTCTGCAGGGCAGTATGCAAGGCAGCGCCGAATTAGTAGAAGCCGGCTACACTCAAATACACCAATATATGCGAAAGATTGGTTGGGACTATTCCGAACATCCCAACAGCTCTTCCTTAGACCACAAGGACGGAGTGCACGGAGAAGTTATTTATGATTTGTTTATTCGACAATACATTTTCAAACTCTCCATTCATGCCAATGAAAAAGCACTGGATGGAGACCGTGGCAAATTAATAGACCGCCAACGCAATGAGATGAAAACACAGACCACGCCTTCCTGGTATAAGTTAAACGGCAACTGGGATGAATGGCAACAACTAAAATGGAAGTTCAAGATTCCTAAAGATTTCCGTCCGTCCGGCAGTTTTACTCATTTACATCAACTAAAGGCACAGGAAGGCAACAACGGTTCACCCGTAATTACTATCACTGCACGAAGCAACGGAAACGGGAGTAATCGCCGTATACAAATCATTCATAACGGAGATACCGAAGAAACAACGAAAGGTACTATAATAGACAATCTCCCATTGGAAGATTTCGAAGATGAATGGATTCAGGTAGAAACTGAAATGCACTATACCCACAATGGCTCGTTTAGTATCACTTTAAGCCGACTCAGTGACGGGAAAAGACTTGTTCAACGTTCCTTTGATGACATAGATTTATGGAGGAAGGGAGCAATAAGTATCCGCAATAAATTCGGCATATACCGTAGTTTCGGCAAAACCCTGACGGATGAAAATGACCGTCCAACCAACGGAATCAAAGATGAACATATTCTACTGGCGGATTTCAAGGTATACGAGAAAAACACGAATCCTGATCCGCAACCGCATGATTAAGAAAAAACTGCTAAAATGACTAGATGAAAATGGGGAAGCCCAAACTTCCCTCATCTTCTATTTTCTATTTACCAATTGCAGTCGCCCAGTTATCAGCAAAACGGAAATTACCGACTCTGCCCTTATATCCTCTGCGATATCTGAATGAAATCCCTTTCAACCCATTCTTCAAATCATTCTCTTCACCGTCGGCAACAAGCGTAGCTTTAGGTTCCTTCTTACTCAATTCCGGATTAACAAAAAGGGAAGCCTGATTCTTGTCGTAATCGACTTTCAATATCAAAAGGTGGGTTTTGTCATAATCATAAGTTTCTGTTCCCTCTGTACGCATATTGCGTACAGAGACTCCAAACTTAATCTTATCCTTACCTTCGCGTGCAACAAACACCTTCCCTCTATTGGCTCCTCCCGTATAATTAATATCCAAAGCCACAAAATCGGCAAAGTTGCTACCTCCCAACTTGGAGAAGTTGGCTAGAAAAGCCAGATAATAGGTTCCCTTTCTATATTCCTTATTTACATCCGTAAGAGAATAAACACTAAAACGACTACCTTTGATATCAGCCGGAAAGTTGCCTATATCTATGGATAATCCTCCTTCCGGATACCCTTTATAAGAAAGCGCCTTGCCTACTAACGGACTTCCTACTCCTTCCAGCGGATTAGTGGAAAACGCCCCATTCCAGGAATCGGTACGAATCGGCTCTTTCTTATCACCATAAACAGCTTTTTCCAGTTGGTCACCTGGTTTATAATCTTTCAGGAGATCCTTTTTCAGAACTTGCGCATTTGCCAACAGAGCAAAAGACATGATTGCCACTGATAATACTACTTTTTTCATCACATTATTATTTTAATAATTATATTCATAAAAACTTGAAACGATCATTTCTGATAATACAAATCAAAAGTTATAGTTGCATTCTCATTATTCCAGGCAGAGTCCTGAGTAAAATCCACACCGATTGAAAGAATGCGCATGATACCAATCTTATCCCCCTTATGCGGTGTTTTGAAGGCGATCACGCTTCCAACTTCGAAAATAGACTCGTCTTTTGTTGTCTCATCCTTTTTAAACGTGCGTATATCCCGTCTTTTTATATCCATTCCGGCAAATGCATCCGTAGATAATTCTACCATCTTGCCATCCTTCACTTTATCAATAATAGCTTTCTGTGCTTCATCCGTTTCCGACAATATCAGGAATGTGGTCTTATTGGAGTAATAGTTTGGGAAGAGTCTCTCAACATCTTCAGCTTCAGAAGAAGAAGTCAGTCCTTCCAGTCTTTTTCCCTCACACCAGCAGTTTCTCAAATTCTTTCCAAGCCGTTCGGGACTTTGCAGATTAAAATCCATAGGGCTATTGCAGATGGTAGCAAAGTCTACTTCTCTTTCTCGCTCGGTAGTCAGAATACAAGCAGCTACCACTTCGCCCTTGTCGGCAATCATCATACTTCCGAAAGTAGAATTACGATGTGCTCCCAGTTTAAGATTAGGATAAGACAGCCATGCCATTACCGTTACCTGGCAAGCAGGAGACAATTCTATCTCTTTTTCACCATTCGCATAAACCAGTTTCACAGCTACCGTAGCAGTAGTCTCAAAAACCGGAACTTTGAATATCAGTGTTTCTTTTTCCAGACTTATGACTTCCGCTTCCGTCTCGCCAAACAAAACTTTTTCGATAGATGTCAGTTGCGTACCGGTAATGGTAATCAGCTCTCCCTCCGTTACCGTGGCAGGAAAATCCTCTGAGGTGACCGTCGGATCTTCCGGTACTCCGGGCTCTTCAGGCTCTGCCGGTTCCACCCGGGTATATCTGTAAGTCGTTTGTCTCGAAGCGTTGTAGCCGTAGGTTATCACCAATTCGTCATTATCAAATTCAAACCGGTTGATGAATCCGCGTTCATAGACGAGCAACGAATCTCCCGCCACCCGGTATTTTCCTTGCGGGTAATCGGTCACAAGATTATCATCCACATCGAATGTCTGTATAGTTGATGTATAGTCGCTGCCAAAAATGGCAAGCACTTTCGGATAAGCCCCTACACGTTGCCACGTCCCTTCTACGGAGTTCACTCCCAAGTTACCGCTATCCCATTCGGAATCATCGTTATCACATGCGGCAAATGCCCAAAGTATCAGCGGTAATATAATAAATATACTCTTTTTCATATCTTCCTTTCATTTAGTCATTAATCTTTCTGGAAATAGAAGTTCAAGGTCATCGAACCTTTAGTGTCGGAAACACTTTCCATCTGGACTGCTACAAGTTCCACAAAACCTATTGCCACCAGGTTCTTGCCATCCACATCACTATACACCAAAAGCAAATTGATGCCTCCAATATCAAATCCTTCCAGATTGGTCTTGTTATAGTTGTCATCCAAAAGCTTATAACGGGCTACCTGTTTGGTGCTGCCTGTCAGATTCAATCCGTCAGCTTTCGCCTGCTCGATGCTGATTTTCTCCAAAGTTCCATTTTTAATCTTATCCATATATGCTTTCTCTGCCGGAGTCGTTTCGAGCAGCTTGCGGAATCTCAGATTGAGTCCGTCGGCTTCGAGCGCCTTGCCGTTACATTTGAATTTATGAATATTCAGCTTTTTGGAGAACCCTGCCAACTGCATACCGTCGCTGTTTTGTGTAGCGCACAAATGGATAATCTCTTTATTATCCGCAAACTCACAAGGATTATAATATTTACCGGTTGTTCCGCTAAATAGATTCGCATTCTCACTGCCATGCCCGTAAAGGGTTATGTTTTTCCAGATATATACTTCGGGGACAATGACCTGGCAGTCTTCGGCCGTTTCCAGTTTCGTCTCGTCATAATAATAAAGAGTAATCTTCTTTGTGCCTGTGACCTCGTATTCCGCACTCAGCTGACAGGTCAGTACATCGGTTGCCCGTTTGGTGATTTCCGCTTTATATTCACCCACGAACACACTGTCTACTTGTGTAAGATTCACGCCTTTGATTTCAATCGAAGAGCCGGCGGAAGTCATTCTCGGATAGTCGCTGACCGACGGATAAGCCAGCTCCAGTGAGAAAGGCGTGCCGGAAGTACTCACCTGGCGAATCTCCGTCCCATACTGATAATTCAAAACAATATCCACCGCCTCATCTTTAAAGTAAGGTACTTCCACTTCTATTTCTTCCCGCGTCTGGGTGACAACCGTCGCCTCTTTGGTTCCGAAAAGTACGCCCGTCACAATGTCCAGGTTCTCTCCCGTCAGGCCAACAACGGTATACGGCCGGGACTTATTCACATAACCGGTCAGCTCGGGAATCACATATTCCATCGTAAAGCTTTCTGAGGTCTTTATACTCCCATAAGGAGTAAACACCTCAATAATGCCCGATACAACCTCATTCGTCACTCCGGCAATAACCAGTGAGCGGTTAATCCGATACTTCACGTCCGTCTTCACTCCACCTATCTTGATGGAGTCTACCTCTTGCAGGTTAGCGCCCGTGATACTGATCTCTGTTCCTGCCACTCCGTTCTTCGGACTAAAGTCGGTCACTTCGGGCGGATTCTGGTTCGCCTCAAACATGCTCAATTTCTCATTACAGGCAGTAATGCCCAGCAGTAGGGCAACGGCAGCCATTAATGTATATATATATCGATTCATATTCATTATTTCAAGTTTTTAAATTTACGGCAAAATGGTCTGTCACACACCTGAATATCCCGAATTCTGCGTAGCGTTCGGAGCAGTAATAATCACGTTGTAGGGAATAGGCAACAGTAATTGCCAGTTTTCCAAAAGCGGGTCTTTCACATATACGGGCGTTTTCTCGTTCGCATAGTAATCGGTCAGAGCACCTGTACTCTTATTGCGCATCTGTTCGGTCGTATAGTGTTTCCTCATTACATTTATCAATTGTTCCGTCCGGAGCAAATCGAACAAGCGGTGGTTCTCCAAAGCAAACTCCAGCCGTCTTTCTTTAGCCATCGCTGTCCGGTATTCCGACTTGGTTGTAATGGGCTGCACCTCTTCGACCTTCTTCAGTCCCGCCCGCAGACGGGTTGCGTTGATATAGTCGAGTGCATTTTGCGTGGGTCCGTTAAATTCATTTTCTATCTCACCCAACATTAGCAACACATCGGCAAACCTGAGAATAGGCCAGTCGTTTTCAGCATCATAACGCACCGTTACCGGACTTAGATACTTCGTCACATAAGACACATATTGCGTTGCCCCCTTCTGGTCAATCCAGAACTCCTTCAATATAACATCTTTCCGAGTCTCATCTGCTTCCGAATTATAGGTGCTGATCAAATCCTCCGTCGGACAGTTGTAGCCGTTTCCGCTACCGGTCAAAATCATATTCTCACTATTCACCGGAGCGAAATAATTGGCGAAAGGCGACCCCAGTCCGTTTCCTCCAGACAGATAGCGGGACACAAAAATCATCTCCTTATTCATCTCATTCGAAATACTGAACACATCCGCATACGAGCTTGTCACCAGTCCGTATCCGCTGTTCTTCTCCACATCTTCCAACAAGAGTTTGGCCTGAGTAAGCATCTCCTTGTCCATTCCATTTTTGGAAAGTGTCAGATATACCTTTCCAAGAAGCGTCTTTGCTCCCCATTGGTCTACGCGTCCGATATTACTGCTGTCATATTTAACGGGCAGTTTTCTGGAAGCATAATCCAGATCGTCAATAATCAACCGATAGACGGCATCCACCGTACTCCGCTCATAATTTTTAGCTTCCTCGGCCGTGATTCTTTCAGTCACAAGAAACAACGGTCCATACAGGCGAACCAGATTGAAGTAATGATAGGCACGGATAAAGCGGGCTTCGGCATCATACTGTTCTCTCAACGTCACGTTCGTCACCACCTGCGAATGTCCAAGCACTGTATTGCAATTCGCAATGTTATGATAAGCCTTTTCCCAATACGCATTATTGATCGTATTGGAAGGCTCCACCTTGAAAAGGTCCAGATTGGCAATCTCCAGACTAGTCCCGGTAGTCGATCCCTGTCCTTCATGCCTGGTATTGTCCGAACGGACCTCGGTCAAAAAGAATTCATTGTTCAATGTTCCGTGAATGCCATTGTAACAAGCCATCACGGCGGCGTTGATTTCTTCTGCGTTCCGATAGAAGTTCTCACTGTCCATCTGGTCGTAGGCTGCCCTGTTCAGGAAATCCTCGCAGCCGAACAGCAAAAATAAAGCCGGTAGATAAATTAGTATATTCTTCATGGTTCTCTCTTTTTTAAAAGTTAATATTCAGACCAGCACTGAAGGTGCGTTGAATAGGGAATGCTCCTCTCTGCAAAGCATTTCTGGCCATAGCCGTCCGGTATACTCCGCTTGCATAGCGGGCTTCGGGATTGATACCGCGATAGCCGTCCGACCACAGGTACAGAAGGTTCTGTGCGGAAACATAAACCCGCAATTTGGAAAGTCCTACTTTGCGTGCCGCCTTCCTCGGCAAGTCGTAACCCAGAGTGACATCACGCAGCGCGATAAATCCGGCATCCTCAATCTGATAGTCGGTCAGTGAATGCTGTATTCCGTTGTCGCGGAAAGGCGTTTTTCCATCGCCCGGATATTCGACGCTCAACCATCGGTTGGCCACGTACTTCGTATTCCACATACGGAACTCATTATAATTATTGTCGGTGTTATACACCTTTCCTCCTACCTGACCCTGAAGGGTGAATGCCAAATCGAAGTCGCGATACTTCAACGTATTCGTCATACCCCAGATAAAGTCAGGATAAGGATTGCCGAGAGGCACACGGTCGTTGTCGTCAATCACATCATCACCGTTCGTATTGGCTACACGTAATCCTCCCGGTTTGTCATTGATATGATGCGGATTATTGTCTATTTCTTCCTGACTCTTCCATACGCCGATTGTTTTGAATCCATAGAACTGGATCAGCGGATCACCCACACGGGCAATGTAGTATTCTTTATTTGAGCCCGGCGTGACTTGTTCGGACGGTCCGCCCAAGTCGAGCAGCCTGTTGCGCGTCAGTGACAGGTTGAAAGAAGTGCTCCATTTAAATTGTCGGTTGTTGATATTGTAAGTAGTCAGTTCCATCTCGAAACCACGGTTTCTCAGTTTACCCTCATTTGTCCAGGCTTGTGTATATCCGGCGATGCTGTTAACCGTTTTCTGATAGAGCAGACTTTTCGTGATAGAGTAATAGTAGTCGAAAGTCAGCCCGATGCGATTGTTCAGCAGAGAGATATCCAGACCGAAATTCGCCTGATTGGTTTGTTCCCACTGCAAGGCCCGGTTGCCCAGAGAAGCGGAGTTGTTGGCCAGTCCGGAGACAACCGAACCGTTGCCCTCGCCAAGGATATAACCTGCCGAATCGAGCAGGTCCGTATTAGCATAGCTTTCGATAGCATCCGTACCCGTCACACCGTAGCTCAATCGCAGTTTCAACTGATTCAGCCACTTCGCCCGTTCTTTGATGAATGATTCTTCCGAGATTCTCCATCCTGCCGATACGGAGGGGAACCATCCCCATTTATTATCTTTACCGAATTTGGAGCTTCCATCCGTACGCAAACTCACTGACAACAGATAGCGGTCTTTCAATGCATAATTGACACGGCTGAAATAAGAAACCATCGCATTGTCATTCTTCCATGTGCCGGTACGCAGGGTGGTACCTTCGTACTGGTCTATTCTTCCTGCCGCACTCAAGTAATGAATGTAATCGGTAGGAAAATCGAATCCCAGAATCCCCGTCCTCTTATTCGTATATTTATAGACAGAGGCTCCCAGCAGCCCATCCAACTGATGAATACCTTTGAACTTCTTACTGTAATTCAATGTATTCTCCGACGCCAGGTTGATAGACTTGCTGGAGGTATAATATCCACGATTGGAATCACCTGCACTTTTCGCCCCTACATTCTGATAAGTATCCGTCTCAGTAAAGTTGAAATTGAAACTATTGGAAGAGCGGAAACGCAATTCTTTCAGTAACTTGATATCGATATATCCCTGCAATTGCATACGGTATTGCCCTTTCGGACTAAAAACATTATCGATAATTCCACGGGGATTGTTGTTCGTCGATCCCCACGGGGTAGCTGTCACGGTCTTTTCCAGCCCCGTCTGCGGATCAATAGTTGTATAGGTCTTACCATTAAAATGCGAACCTCTCGTATATTCTCCTACCGGAACACCTGTAATGGCGGATGTCTCTTCGGTATGCTTCACCGGCATCCAGGAAGGGGTTCTCACAAAGTCCGTAAAGTTGGTTGCCGGACGTTCGGATTCGGTATAGGAAGGAGCGATGTTTATACCTACCGTCACGCGCTTGGACAAATCGGCGTCTATTCTCGCTTTTACATTATACCTTTTATAATAGTTCTTCAGCATCATGCCCTCGTCGCTGTTATAAGCACCGGAAATATAATACCGGATACCACTGCTACCACCACTGACGGAGAAGTCTACATTATAATAGTAAGCATTGTCGTTGAAGGCTTCCTGCTGCCAGTCCGTATTATTATTGATAGCTGCATACGCCATCTCTTGTGAAGACAATGATGTACCCAACAAATTATGTTCCCTGATGCGTAAATCCAGATATTCTTTCGTGCTCAGCACGGAATGCAACTTATAGTTCGACTTTACGCCCCACTTGGCTTTCACCGAATATTTAGGTTTGCTGATAACGCCGCCTTTAGTTGTAATCATGATAACACCGTTGGCTGCACGCGAACCGTAGATAGCCGCCGATGCGGCATCTTTCAGTACCTCGATGCTTTCCACATCACTCGGATTGAGCGATTCAAGACCGTCGCTCACCGGGAAGCCGTCGACGATAATCAGTGGATTGCTGCTGGCACTGAATGAAGAAGTACCTCGAATGGATATATCCGGATCGGCTCCCACCTCGGAAGTGGTGTTCAGAATCTGCACACCGGCCACCTTACCCAACAGCGCCTGATCCAGACGAGGGGTAGGAACGTCTTCGATACCGTCCATATTGACTTTTGTCACCGAACCGGACAAATGAGATTTCTGCTGCACACCATAGCCCACCACAACTACTTCGTCCAGTTGCTGCAAATCTTCGTGCATCACTACGCGTACCTCTTTCTTGTTCTTTACCGAAACTGTCTGGGTGGCGAAACCTACATAGGAGAATTTCAATGATGTTTTGTTCTTCGGCAGGCTGATGGAGAACTTACCATCCATATTCGTGATCGTTCCGCCGGAAGACCCTTCCACCATAACCGATACCCCGATGAGAGGCTCGTTATTCTTATCGACTACAACTCCGCCGACAACTGTGTTCTGTTGCGCCTCGTCCAAACCGGGCGAAAAAGCCAAAGCGGGAGTTCCAACTATAAATACCATGAAGAGGGTACTTATCAAAAAGATAGGAATTCTTTTCATATTACAATGTTTTTCATATTTACGTTCGCGGAAAAACAAAAACGATTCTTTCCCGGCCGGAGAAAGTTTTTCGGTTCATTCTTCCAGTTACAAAAATAGTGATAACAAGATAGAAGGCATTTACAGAATCCGTCAAAGAGTTGTAGGGAAGATTCTCCATTTGCAATAATCCTTCCAAAGCTTGTAAAAATAGCCCATAGATGTGTTGATACTATAAAATGAGTTTGTTAAGCCCTGCTTTTGCCCTTTTTTTATTATTTTTGCTAGACGAAAAGCATACACCCCAAATATAGTTCATTTATGAAGAAGCTGATATGTATTTTGCTGGTTTTTATCCTTCCACAAATCATTTTCGCAAATCAACGATACCATTTTTCCAATTTATCAGTCCAAAACGGACTATCACAGCTTCATGTCACTTGTATCTACCAGGACCGGCTGGGATATATGTGGTTCGGCACCCGCAACGGACTGAACAAGTTCAACGGCAATAACTTCGAAACTTTCTGGAATCATGCCGACGACGAATGCAGTATCAGCAACAATACCATCGCCTGCATCACCGAAGATGCGGAAGGCAACCTCTGGTTCGGAACGGAAAACGGACTGAACAAACTCGATAAACGCAGAAACGGGTTCAAACGGTATTACTTCGACCCTGAAGCTAATGCCGCCAACAATAAAATCATATCCCTCTTCACCGATAAGGAAGGCACGTTGTGGGTGGGAACCATCTCCGGCTTATATGTTTTTGATGCAAAGGAGGACATCTTGAAGGAGATCCCTCTGAAAGAACTGGCGAACAACTCCATAAGTACTATCATCGAGAAAGACGACCTTCTCTATATCGCTTCGAGTATGAGCGGACTGGTGATATACGATCCACGGAAGAACCGGGTGGTCCGTTCGTACCGCAAAGATTCGAAGACGCTGCCTATCCCCTCCAATTATATTAAAGATGTATATATCGACAAGAAAGATAACATCTGGATAGGAACCTACAAAGACGGAGTTTGCGTCATCAGGCATGACTTATCGGAAGTGATATATTACAATACCGCCAACGGACTGTCCAACAACGATATCCGTTGCATCAAAGAATCTCCTGCAGGAGAAATGTGGATAGGTACTTTCGACGGACTGAATATCGTTAATCCTGTGACGAGCCGCATCGCTTCTTACAAACACGGAGCACAGGGCAGTCTGAGCCATCATTCGGTGTACAGCATACTCTTCGACCGGATGCAAACCATCTGGATCGGAACCTATGCCGGTGGAGTTGATTACTACAATCCTTACGGCCACCTGTTCGACTTTTACAATCCCGCCACCATCCTGAACGCCAATCTGGGCATTCTGGGCCCCGCCGTCGAATATGACGGAACACTCTATATCAGTTCGGAAGGCGGCGGACTGATTGCCTTCGACCTTGCTCAACAATCCTTCCGGCAATATACCCTACCTCACAAGGCTGACGGTTCGGTGAAAAATATCTTCAAGACTGTCTATCTGGACGGTGACCGCATCCTGTGCGGGACGAGCCAAGGTGAAGTATATGAATTCAACTTGAATACCCGTCAATTCTCCCTGTTCTACCAGACTACCGACCGGCGACCGATTTACCATATCAGCCGAAGCCGCGCCGGAGAAGTGATTATCGGTGCTATCAGTGTGACGGAAGGCTTGGTATTCATCTCCGACGACGGACAACGAAGCATACAAACTGAATTTCCCGTCAAAGGGAAAGGCGGTGTCCACTTCTCTCATGTGATTTGTGTATGTGAGGTCGACAACGATATTTTCCTAATCGGTACGAAGAACAACGGACTGTTCTGTTATGACAAGATCAACCACACGCTGCTCTCCTACAACGAGACAAACGGCCTCGCCGCCCAATATATCAGCAGCATACTGAAAGATCATTCCGGAAGGATATGGATCAGCAGCATCGACGGTGGTTTGAGTGAGCTTGTTCTTTCCACCGGACAGTTCACCACCTACAACGAGAAAAACGGATTAATGAACAACCAGATCTGCAAAATCGTAGAAGGGAACGATAACACCCTTTGGCTCAGCACACTGAACGGGATATCCAACCTCGACTTGCGTACCCGCGGCATTACCAATTATAATAAGGAAAGCGGCATACGTGTGCAGGAGTTTTCTCCATGCGCCGGCCTGCACCTATCGGGCAACCGCATCTTCTTTGCCGGAAACAACGGCTTCACACTGTTCAATCCCAACGACATCATCACCAATCCGAATGTCCCGCCCATCATCCTCGACAAACTGCATATCAACAACTGCCTCATACAAGCCGGCGATGAAGGCGACATCCTGAAAGAGAACATCTCCACCCAAAAGAAAATCGTACTGAAATACAATCAGACCAATATCACCATCGAATATTGCGCACTGAATTATATCTTCAACAACAAGAACCAATATGCCTACAAGCTGGAAGGCTTCGACCATGACTGGAATGAAGTAGGCAACCGCCGTACCGCCTATTATACCAATATCCCGTCGGGCACTTACAAATTCGTAGTGAAAGGCTCCAACAATGACGGCATCTGGAACGAAGAAGGCACGACATTGGAAATCGTGGTTCTTCCCCCGCTATGGAAGACCTGGTGGGCTTACCTCTTCTATGCAGTGGTGGCTATTGCTCTTATCGCTTTCATTATCCGCTATTTCACCGAAAAGAAACGTCTGCAAAACAACATCCGTCTCAAACAGATGGAAGCGGAAGTTCACGAAGAATATTATCAGGAACGCAATCGTCTCTTCACCAATTTCTCGCACGAACTGCGGACACCGCTTACGTTGATTATGGCTCCGTTGGAAGAGTTCGTAAAACGCACCGACCTGACGGATGATATTCATTATAAAGTGAAACTGATGCTACGCAACGCCCAGCGCCTGCTCCGCATTGTCAACAATCTGATGGACCTGCAAAAGAACGAAAGCGGAACCATGAAACTGCAAGTCTCCGAGAACGACATGATAAAATTCACGCACGAAGCTGTCTCTTCTTTCCAGGACTTAGCATTATATCGGAACATTCATCTGAAGTTCAAACATTCCATCGACTGCCAACCTGTATGGTTCGACTGGAATTTGTTGGAGAAAGTCTATTTCAACTTCCTCTCCAATGCCTTCAAGAATGTGCCGGACGGGGGAACCGTATCCGTAGAACTGGACGTCAAGCCCTATTCCGAACTTACTTTCTTCCTGCCTGCCAAACTGAATAAATATAAGAATACGGAGATACGATATCTCACCATTTCCATCCAGGACAATGGTGTCGGCATTGCTCCCGATGAATTGGAGAAGATCTTCCAACCATTCTACCAAGTGGCTCAGAACGAACATTCCAAATCGGGAACCGGCATCGGACTAAGCCTCAGCAAGGCAATTATAGAGATGCATCACGGAGTGGTGTGGGCAGAAAACGCAACCGGAGCGAATATGTCCGGTGTAGGCTTATCAAGCTCCGGTGCAGTATTCAAATTTGTACTGCCGGTCGACAAAAGTCTTTTCGCTCCCGAAATGATAATCGAATCGGCCGAAGATAAAGCCGTATCTTTCAGCGTTGAGCTTCCGGACGCCGCTTACGAACCGGACAATTCCTCCAGAAAGCAAGCTACGATTCTGGTAGTGGAGGACAATCGCGACCTGAACAATTATATCTGTTCCTGCCTGGCGGATAGATACAATGTAGTGGGCGTGACAAACGGCGAAGACGCTCTTGCCAAAGCGGTCTATCTGCTTCCCAACCTGATTATCACCGACCTGATGATGCCCAAGATGAATGGTATCGAACTGATCCGTCGGTTGAAGAAGGATATGAATACCAGCCATATCCCGATTATTATGGTGACGGCAAAGACTGGCACGGACGATATCAAAGAAGGCTATGCAGCAGGTGCTGACGAATATATCACAAAACCTTTCGACGCCTCCATCCTGAAAATCAGAGTAGACAACCTGATCCAAAGCCGCGAGAAACTGAAAGAGCTGTATAGCAAAAACTTCTCACTCGAATCACTCGGTGTCGACGTGACTTCCGTCGATGAGAAGTTTATGCAAAAGCTATATGCCACTCTGCAACAGAATATCGCCAATTCGGACTTAAACCTGGATGCCTTCTGCAAAGAACTCGGACTAAGCAAATCGAACCTTTACCGCAAGATTAAGCAAATCACCGGATACTCTCCCAATGAGTTTATCCGTAATTTCCGGTTGGAGACAGCCGCCAAGATGCTAAAAGAAACGGATATGTCGATAACGGAAGTATATTGTGCCGTAGGTTATAATAGCCTGGCTTACTTCTCTAACAGTTTCAAAACACTGTACGGAGTATCTCCGTCGGAGTTTAAGAACAGGTCGGAGGGCGAAAGAGAATAAAACCTTGTAGACACGGTGTTCACGGCAAACGATAGATTTGTAATATTCCGTCATTCATTTGTAAAATGAGGTATTTTCGATGGAAGGGGCGTTTTTATAAGTATTAGACTTACCTTTATAATCAATTTTCCTCAAGATGCGATAACTTTGAAATCGAAAAGCTGGAAATACTATGGACATCAAGAAAGTAACATTCATTATCGCTTCATCACTTGTGCTCTGCTTCATGGCGAGTGCACAAAGTAAGTTGATATCAATCAATGAGAAGGGAAAGCTCTCTTATCATTCGTATACAGACAAAGGAGATTTACTCCCCGATTTCTCTTTCTGCGGTTATAAGGGCGGTGGAGTGGCCATTCCCCATATAAAGGTAACCGCCTCTATCAGTCCTTCGCCCAACAAAGAGGACGATACCCCTTTTATACAGGCCGTAATAGACAAAGTAGCAAAATTGCAACCGGATGAAGATGGATTCAGGGGATGCATCCTGCTCAGAAAAGGCGTATATCATATAGCAAGCCCTATCCGGATTACAGCAAGCGGCATTGTGCTTCGCGGCGAAGGGAATAATAAGGAGAGCGGAACGGTACTCATTGCCACCTCTCCCAGGAAATACAATGTCATAGAGGTCGGCTTTAACGGAAAAGCCAAATACAACACCAACGATGTACAGGAAATTATCGACAAATATGTTCCTTCGGGCACACGTATCCTCCATGTGAAGAATGCGGATAAACATTTTCGTACTGGCGACGACGTAATTGTCCGACGCCCCAGTACGGCAGCGTGGATTCAGACCATCGGCATGGATTCCATCGCCCCCCGCCCCCGCAAAGGAGAAACTACATGGGAGGCTTTCGAACGTTTCCGCCGCGAAGGAAAAGATACGGACATGAACGGAACGATCCAATGGAAACCGGGGAGCAAGGATCTGACGTTCGAACGGAAAATTGTATCAGTGAAAAAAGACGAAATCACACTGGATATCCCGTTGACGAACGCTTTGCAGAAGGAGTTCGGTGGAGGAACCATCTATAAATACAGGTATGACAAACGCTTCACACAATGTGGCGTAGAGAATCTGTACGGCATGTGCATCTATGATGAGTCGGTTAAAAAGAGCTATCGGGGCATAGGCGAATACTGCTGCGACGAGAACCATGCCAATACATTCGTTGCTCTCCGGACGGTCGAGAATGCATGGGTACGCAATGTCAGCGTAGAGCATTTTGACTGTTGTGTGACTACCACTTCTGCCACCAAATATATCACGGGACAAGACCTTTCCGCCATCAACCCCATCTCGCAGATTACCGGAGGAAGACGGTATGCTTACCACATCAACGGCGGACAAATGTGTCTGTTCCAACGTTGCTACTCCAGCCATCACCGTCACGAATTTGTATTGGGGGCCACTACTCCCGGGCCAAACGCTTTTGTAGACGGTTATGGTGAAATGACCTTTGCTTCCAGCGAACCGCATCACCGCTGGTCGGCCGGATGCTTATGGGACAATATAGTATTGAAAGGTCCGAGCGCATCACTCATGGCAGCCAACCGGGGATCGATGGGTTCGGGACACGGATGGGCTGGCGCGCAAATGGTATTCTGGAATTGTGCCGCCCCGCTGATTTTGGTCATGCAGCCGCCTACGGCACAGAACTTTGCCATCGGACTGCAAGCCACAGAAGTAGACAATAGCAAAGAAGCCCGGTCCGGTGCGAAATCGACCTTCAACAGCATCGTCAACACTTCGATGATAGATATGAAATATAAAGACCAACCGATAAACGGAACCGGATGGACCGAGCAGACAGCCGGAACAGTGGTTCCTTCGAGCCTGTATTACTATCAGTTACGTGACCGCCTTGGAAAGTCGGCACTCAAGAAAGTAATGGACGAACCACAGTACAATAAATATTTCAACCGATAAAGATAACCATGAAGAAGATTCTATCAATCATACTCACCCTAACTCTCTCCGCAACCGTTTTTGCGCAACCTCTGCCCAAAAAGCTTGAACATAACGAGAAAATGGCCTGGTGGCGCAATGCCAAATTCGGCATGTTCGTGCACTGGGGACCTTACTGCCTGTACGGCGGCGTATACAACGGATTCAACCAAAGACGAGGCGGTGCGGAATGGATTATGAACCGTTGCAAAATACCTGTACGTGAATATCGTGCGAAAGCCTGCACCTTCAATCCCGTGGACTTCAATGCCGAGGAACTGGTGCTGACTGCCAAAAATGCAGGTATGAAGTATATCATATTCACCACCAAACACCATGACGGATTCGCGATGTTCAAAAGCAATGCCAGCGAATTCAATATCGTAGACTACACCCCGTTCAAACGTGATATCGTAGACGAACTGGCAAAAGCCTGCCGTAAGCACCATATAAAACTGGGATTTTATTATTCCCAGACACAGGACTGGTGCAACCCCGGCGGCGGCACTATCCGCAAAGAAATGAAAGAAGGATGGGCAAACCCTGATTCGGTAGCCATCGACAATTTTACCCAAGAGAATCTGGGAGGTTGGGATTGCCTGCAACGTTCCGCCTCTCTGGATGATTATTTCAGAAAGGTAGCCATCCCGCAAATCAAAGAACTACTGACGAATTATGGTGACGTAGCCGTCATGTGGTGGGATACCCCGCACCGTATCAGCAAAGAGACAGCGGCGGAAATCACTGCCGAACTCGCAAAGTATCCGCAGGTAATTACCAACGACCGGTTGCGCCGTCCCGATTTTCCCGGCGACTATAAGACTCCCGAAGGACGTATCCCCCACGCAAAGGACATCGAACGCGTAGACTGGGAGACGTGTATGAATATCGGCAGCTCCTGGGGATACAAAAGCTGGGAGAAGAACTGGAAAAGTGCGGAAACAATTATCCGTAATCTCAATACCATTGCCGCCCGTGGCGGCAACTACCTGCTCAACGTCGGCCCCGACCCGACAGGTGTTGTGCCTGCTCCCGCACTGGACTGCCTGAGAAAAGTAGGCGAATGGATGCGGGTGAACGGTGAAGCGATTTACGCAACACAGCGCAGCGAAATATTTCCTCCCTGGGGCGAATGTATCCGGAAAGACGAAAAGAAGAACTCCGTATATTATCTCTCCGTCTTTCAATGGCCGGAAGACGGCAAACTGGCATTCGACACGAAATATACAGTGAAGGAAGCAATGCTGCTGGCCGACGGTACGAAACTGAAATTTACTAAAACGCCCGGCGGCATTACGATACAAGTTCCCACGCAGGCTCCTGACAAGATAGCTACGGTTGTCAGACTGGAATTGAAAGAGAAACTGCCCGCAATCCAATTAATATCCAACACCGCGAAAGCATTCGAAATAGCTGACGAATGAGAATCTACGGACGAATAAAAAATAGCAGACGATGAATATGAAGGTACGAAGTATATGGTTTTCAGGATGTATATTCCTTTCCACGACATTAACGTTTGGAAAAGAATACAAGCTTTGGTATAACGCTCCGGCTACCGTATGGGAAGAAGCTCTTCCTATCGGTAACGGACGTATCGGAGCGATGGTATATGGCAACCCGCTACAGGAAGTATATCAACTGAACGAAGAATCGATCTGGTCGGGCTATCCGCAGGACTGGAACAACCCCAAAGCCGCGAACGCGTTGCCACAGGTACGGGAAGCTGTCGACCGCGGAGACTATGCCAAGGCAAGCGAACTCTGGAAAGCCAATGCACAAGGTCCGTATACAGCCCGTTACCTGCCTATGGCAAACCTGATGCTCGACCAACTGACGCGGGGGGAAGCCCGGAATCTGTATCGTGAACTCAACATATCGAACGCACTGTCTACCGTCACCTACGAAGCGGACGGAGTGAAATACCGCCGCACTTCCTTTATCTCCTATCCGGACCAGGTGATGGTCATAAAAATAGCCGCAGACCGTCCCCAGGCGGTATCGCTCCATATTCGCTTGAACAGCCTGCTGCGCTATACCGTGCAGACAAAAGGGGAAAAGACACTGATCCTGAACGGCAAAGCCCCCGCCTATGTTGCCAATCGTGACTACGACCCACATCAGGTGGTATACGATGACAAACGGGGGACACAATTCAAAGTGCAAGTGGAACTGCTGCCGGATGGCGGTCACTGTGAGGCAAACGACTCTGCACTGACCGTTCGCAATGCAAATGAAGTAGTGCTGCTACTCTCTGCCGTCACCGATTTCGGGAATAAGAAAATGACACTCAAAAAATGCAAGCGTCCCTATCAGGAATTACTGCAACGACACACGGATGACCATCAGCAACTCTTCAACCGCCTGCAACTATCACTGGGCACAGAGAATCTGCAAAAAGAAGCACTCCCCACCAACGAACGTTTAAAAAGCTTCGAACAAGACCCCACTGACAACGGATTGACGGAACTCTACTATCAATACGGTCGTTACCTGCTGATTGCCTCTTCCCGCCCGGGCGGGCTGCCCGCCAATCTGCAAGGCATCTGGAACCGGCACGTTCAACCGCCTTGGGGATCGAATTATACGACCAACATTAATACTGAGATGAATTACTGGCCGGCGGAAATAACCAATCTTCCGGAATGCTTCCTGCCATTGTCCGATTTCATCGGCCGCCTGGCTGTCAATGGCGCACAAACGGCCAAAGTTAACTATGGCATCAATCGCGGATGGCTGGCCCACCATAACTCGGACGTCTGGGCACAAACCGCTCCGACCGGAGGCTATGATTCCGATCCGAAAGGCGCACCTCGATGGTCGTGCTGGCCAATGGCAGGCGTATGGCTCTGTCAGCATCTATGGGAACACTATGCCTTCGGCGGCGATAAAAAATACTTGTCCAAAACGGCTTATCCCCTGATGAAAGGCGCAGCCGAATTCCTGCTGCAATGGCTGCAAAAAGATCCGGAAACAGGCTACTGGATTACCAACCCATCCACTTCACCCGAGAATCGCTTCCGCTATATCGACAAGGAAGGAAAGAAACAGAACGGAGAGATCAGCCGTTCATCCGGTATGGATCTCGGTCTGGCATGGGACTTACTGACCAACTGCATCGAAGCAAGTACGGTGCTGGATACGGACAAAGCATTTCGCCAGCAGTGCATGGATGTACGCGCCAACCTGCAACCGTTCCGCATCGGTTCAAAAGGACAACTACTCGAATGGGATAAAGAGTTTGAAGAGACAGACCCTAACCATCGCCATGTATCCCATCTGTTCGCCCTGCACCCCGGACGACAGATTATCCCCGAACAGCAGCCGGAACTGGCAGCCGCCTGCCAACGGACACTCGAAATCCGCGGAGACGGCGGCACAGGCTGGGCTATGGCATGGAAAATTAACTTCTGGGCACGTCTGCGCGACGGTAATCATGCTTTCGGGATGCTGAAAAACGGATTGAGATACGTAGATGCCACCCAAGTCAGCGTCCGTGGAGGGGGTACATACGCCAATCTCTTCGATGCCCATCCCCCTTTCCAGATTGACGGAAACTTCGGAGGAACGGCAGGCATTACGGAAATGCTGCTGCAAAGCCATGCGGGATACATACACCTGCTACCTGCCCTGCCGGACAACTGGCAAAGCGGAAGTATCAAAGGCGTCCGCGCCAGAGGCGGATTCACCATCGACATGGAATGGAAAGAAAGCAGGATTACCCGGCTGTCCGTTACTTCCCATTCGGGAGGAACCTGCCGGATACGCGAAGCGACCTCACCCCACGAAGAAGTGATTGAAACGGAAAAGGGAAAGACGTATCAAGTGAAATAAAAAAAGACTGCTTATCAAGTTTAATAAAAGAGAGAACAATCATGAGAAACTATTATCAAACCATAACGATTGCCTGCTGCATGGCAATGAGTGCTTCTCCCCTCGCTATATGGGCGCAGAGTGGCGACGAACAAGGGCTCGAAATCCCCCGCAACCTGCAATTGCAACAAGACAAAGACGAGCTTCGCAAAGCCTACGACGGTTGGTGGACAGCCTCTCAAAAGAATAAGGAGCAACGAATGTCGTGGTATAACGAAGCCAAATTCGGTTGCTTCATCCATTGGGGCCCTTACTCCGTACCCGCGGGTCTTTGGAAAAACAAGATGCAGAGCGGCTATACCGAACACCTGATGCGAAAAGCCCGCATCCCCCTGGAAGAGTACAAAAAAGAACTGATACTTCCTTTCAATCCTACTGAATTTGATGCCGAGGAGTGGATGCGCCATGCATCGGAAGCAGGCATGAGATATTTCGTCATTACTGCCAAGCATCACGACGGATTCGCCATGTATCCATCCGATGCTTATCCCTACGATATTCGCCTTTCCAAATTTCAGAAAGATCCGATGGAAGCATTGAGCAGAGCCGCTAAGAAATATGGCATCAAGTTCGGTTTCTATTATTCGCACGCTTTTGACTGGGAACACCCGGACGCTCCGGGAAACGATTGGGATTATCCCACGAATCCCGGTGGAGATAAACTTGTGGGCGGCAAGAACTGGTGGCTGGAACGTAAAGACTTTCTCGCTAATGCCGAGAAATATGTAAACGAGAAATCCATTCCGCAAATACAGGAACTTATCAGAAAGTACGACCCCGACATCTTATGGTTCGATACTCCGCAGAAGCTTCCGCTCTATCTCAATATCCGCATACTGGAAGCTATCCGCCAAGCGGACCCACAAAACAAAATCGTCGTAAACGGACGACTAGCACGTTTTGGCTCTAATAATATAGGTGATTACCGCAATACGGGCGACCGTTCCGCCTTCTTTTTCCCCACCGAAGGGGCATGGGAATCTATTCCCACTACCAACGAGTCTTATGGATACAGCGTAGTGGATACAGTGCGCAAACCTGTTTCATTCTTTGTACAATTATTACCCAGCGCCACTTCGAAAGGGGGTAATATACTGATGAACGTAGGTCCGATGGGCAATGGCCGATGGGACAAGAGAGACATCGAAGTGTTTCAGGGCATAGGACAGTGGTTGAAGGTGAACGGAGAAAGTATCTATGGAGCACAACGCACCAATCTGCCTATACAGCCGTGGGGCGTAACGACACTGAAAGGAGATACGCTGTATGCACACGTATTTCATTGGCCAGCCGATGGAAAACTGATTATCGGCGGACTCCGTTCCGACATCGGAAAAGGATGGCTCGTTGCCGACAAGAAGGCGGCGATAAGATTCAAGCGCTTAAACGCGGATGATTACGAACTGACCTTGCCCGCCAATGCGCCGGACAGCATGAATTCCGTCATCGCACTGGTACTGAACAACCGGAAAGTGCCGAATCCCATCCGTCTTATCGACCACAAACAGAGCAATACGCTCTATACATTCGATTCCGAACTGCAAGGGCGTGGATTGGGATACGGTGACGGCAAACCGAACCGCAACTACGTTACCAAATGGAAAAATACGAATCAGTGGATGAAATGGAACTTACGGTCAAGCGCACCTGTCGAATATACTGTTTATCTGGACTACAACACGCAGGGAAAGAATGATACGGGAACAGTCGTGGTAGAGATAGCCGGACAGAAACTGGAAGCGAACTACTCCACTTATCCCGAACAGAAAGGGACCAACAGTCTACGTCTGGGAAAAGTGAAGCTGCCGAAAGGTAGTTTTGAATGCAGCCTGAAAGGAAAACAATACCAGGGAAGCCAATACATGACTCCTATTGCCGTACGGCTTGAAAAAGAGTAAGCATGGCAGTAATCTCTGTATCGCAATAACTTCGAAATAGCAAATACATTGAATAACGCTAACAAATAGTATACATATATGAAATTGAAATTATCCACCGTAACCATAAAGTTGAAGCTCCCCATAGCAGCTTTATTGCTCGGAGCCGGCCTCACGGCCTGTACTCCGCAACCGGATTCAAACATAGTGGAAGACAACATGGAGTTTGCACAGCAACAACTCCGATGCGCTTTTGATGAAATAGACTACGCCGTAGCCAACGAATCACCCGAAAGCCGTGCGCAACGCGAAAAGAACGGATGGGGGCCACTCACCAATCCCCGGAATACGGAACCGGACGGGACGCTTCACCTCGTCCCGTCCAAAGACTGGACCAGCGGATTCTTCCCCGGCGAGCTCTGGTTTCTCTATGAGTATACCCAGAATAATTTCTGGAAAAAGAAGGCGCAGCAACATACCGATATCCTGGAACAGGAAAAGATGAACGGCGGCACTCACGACATGGGCTTCAAGATGTATTGCAGCTTTGGAAACGGTTATCGCCTGACGCAAGACGAACGCTACAAAGAAATTCTGTTGCAATCGGCACGCACACTTTCCACCCGGTTCAAACCCAAAGCCGGCATTATCCGCTCTTGGGACCATAACAAGGATAAATGGCAATGCCCGGTCATCATTGATAATATGATGAACCTTGAGTTGCTGTTTTGGGCTACCAAAGAAAGTAAGGATTCCACCTATTATAATATAGCGGTAAGCCACGCACGGACTACGATGAAAAATCATTTCCGTGCAGACTATAGTTGCTATCATGTGATAGACTACGACACCATCACCGGACAAGTACTGAAAAAGAACACACATCAGGGACTTGCGCACGAATCGGCTTGGGCACGCGGTCAGGCATGGGCACTGTATGGCTATACGATGTGTTACAGGGAAACCAAGTTACCGGAATTCCTCGAACAGGCTAAAAAGGTGGAACAATACCTCTTCACCCACAAAAATATGCCCGAAGACCTGATCCCTTACTGGGACTTCGACGCTCCCGGCATTCCCAACGAGCCGCGTGACGCCTCAGCAGCCACAGTGATCGCTTCCGCACTCTACGAACTGTCGCAATATGACCGCAAAAACAGCGAACGCTACAAGAAAAACGCCGACAGGATAGTAGAGAACCTGACGAACAGTTATCGCACTACGCTGAACAAAGACAACGGTTTCCTGCTACTCCACAGCACAGGAACCAAACCTACCAACGTAGAAGTGGACGTACCCATCGTATATGCCGACTATTACTTTATAGAAGCATTACTACGCAAGGATAAACTGGAGAAAACCGGCAAACTTTTCTAAAAACGAGAAAGAAATGAAACGACTGATTTATACGTTATGCCTTATTATAGGCTGCGCCACCCTATCCGAAGCTAAAGTCCTCACCGGGCATAAAACCCGGCTAACCGACAACTGGCTGTATCTGCGGGGAGACATCGGCAATATCTGGGAAGCAGTGCGTCCCGCCGCTCCCGGCAGTTCGGAATGCGTTCCCCTATGGACGCCTGTCACCCTGCCCCATTGCTTCAATGCCACAGATGCCGTAGACCCGGACATGAATTACTACCAGGGCCCCGGGTGGTATAAAACACTGCTCGACATACAAAATCCCTATCCCAACGGACGAATCCTGCTCGACTTTGAAGGAGCGGGACAAAAGACCGAAGTATACATCTACACGACACGGGTCGCTTCCCATATCGGCGGATACGATGAATGGACGGCAGATATCACCGAAGCGGTGCAAGCATTCGTCTCCACTCCCGAATGTGTTCAACGTTTTGGCGGTAAAGTTCCCCTATCCATCCGTTGCGACAACAGCCGGGATGCGGAAATGATTCCTTCCGACTTATCGGATTTCAACGTTTATGGCGGACTATACCGCTACCTCAACCTGGCGTATGTCCCCGAAGTTTCCATAGATCGTGTACAAATAGATGCCGTATTAGACAAAAACCTGAAAAAGGCAACACTTGCCGTTCAAGCTTTTTTCTATAATCCGTCGGATATCAGGAAAACAACTGCGCATATCATCGTCAAATCTCCTTCAGGCAAGATAATACTGAATGAAGAAAAAGAAGTGATGCCGCTTGGAAAAGCTTCCCTGCTGACGGCAAATATTCAGAAGCCGGAATTATGGTCGGACGAGGATCCTGCTCTTTACACCTGCGAAATTACCCTGCACCACAACGGACAGGAGCAGAAAGCCATCGAGCGATTCGGATTCCGCCATTTTGAATTTGTGGAAAAAGGACCATTCCGCCTCAACGGTTCCCGCCTTTTGCTGCGCGGTACACACCGCCACGAAGACCATGCGGGCGTAGGCGCAGCTATGACAGAAGAACAAATGCGGGCGGAAATGACGCTCATGAAAGAAATGGGAGTGAATTTTATCCGGCTGGGACATTACCAACAGTCGGACATTATTCTTTCTCTTTGCGATGAACTGGGCATTCTTGTATGGGAAGAGATTCCCTGGTGCCGCGGCGGTCTGGGTGGCGAGCAGTATCAGGCACAAGCCAAACGAATGTTGACGAACATGATTCATACGCATTATAATCATCCCGCCGTCATCATCTGGGGATTAGGTAATGAAAACGACTGGCCGAACGACTTCCCGGAATTCGACAAGGGAAAGATACGTAGTTTTATGAAGGAACTCCATGAATTGGCGCATCAATCGGACGATAGCCGGGTGACCGCTATCCGCCGTTGCGACTTCTGTAAAGATATCGTAGATGTTTATTCTCCTTCTATCTGGGCGGGGTGGTACAGAGGCATCTTCACCGATTATAAAAATGCTTCATTCCATGAGATGCAGCAGGTGAAACATTTCTTCCATGCCGAATGGGGAGGCGACTGCCATGCCCGCCGCCATGCGGAGGACCCGTTCATCAATTTGGATAAGATTGAAGCGGGCAAGGGAGCAGACGAACGCGCGGGAGATGCTTCGCTTTACGGTGGAAACGCACGCGCTTCCAAAGACGGCGACTGGTCGGAAAGTTACATGGTGCGCCTCATCGACTGGCATCTGAAAGAACAGGAAACGATGGATTGGCTGACAGGGGCGGCATATTGGCCGTTCAAGGACTTCTCTACTCCGGTACGTCCGGAGAATCCTGTGCCTTATGTCAATCAAAAAGGAGTAGTGGAAAGAGATCTCACACCGAAGGAGACTTACTATGTATTCCAATCATACTGGGCGAAAAAGCCTATGATACATATCTATGGGCATACATGGCCGATTCGATGGGGCAAACCGGAAGAAATGAAAGAGATATTAGTCTACTCTAACTGTCCGCAAGTGGAGTTGATTGTCAACGGAGTGCCGCAAGGAATAAAGAAGCGTAACAGTCAGGACTATCCGGCGGCAGGTCTACACTGGAACTGCAAGTTACAGGCAGGAGAGAATACAGTCATCGCCCTTTCCAAAGGGAAAGCAGTCGTGGCAGACACGCTCCGGTTTGTATACGAAACCCGCACATGGGGTAAGCCTGCGCAACTGCAAGCGAAAGTCACTCATTGCGGCGGAGAAAGTTCAGGCGATATATCAATGGTGGAAGTCCAGCTGACAGACGCTAAAGGCGTACCCTGTCTGGATGCCGTAAACTATATAGAATTCGGACTGGCAGGAGACGGGCAATTAATCGAGAACCAGGGGACTTCTACCGGTTCACGAAAGGTACAGGCCTACAATGGTCGCGCAGCCATCCGTGTAGATAAAAGGAAAGGAGAATCGGTAGTATCCGTGCGGTGTGATATCCCGGAAGTTAAAACGGTGTTTGTCAGGCTATAAAGTTTAACAAGTATATCTGTTATTTTTAAAAATACACTATCTTTGCGTATACCGTATAGCTAAAAAATATTCCGTTAAATTTCTCTTTTATGAAAACATTGAAAGCTGTCTACCTAGTAACTGTCATTACCGGCTTGTTGACCGGTTTATCCTTGTCATCTTCCGCATCCGCCCAAGATATCTCAGGAACCTGGCACGGAAAACTGACTGTTCCCACCGGTTCGCTGACCCTTGTATTCCATATCAATCAGACAGGAGAAGGCACTTACATAACGACACTCGACAGCCCCGACCAGGGGGCTAACGGAATAAAGACGCAAACCACTTCGTTCAAAGATTCCATATTGACTGTGCAGACACCTGTTATCCACGCTTCTTACAAAGGAAAGCTGAGCAACGACCGTAGTATTAGCGGAACATTCACACAAGGCATTCCTTTGCCGTTGAATCTGGAAAAAGGAGAAGCAAGCCGCTCCAAACGCCCGCAGGAACCTCAGCCGCCTTTCTCTTACAAAAGCGAAGAAGTCACGGTAAGAAACGAACAGGACGGAATCAATCTCGCGGGAACATTCACTCTTCCCGAAAAAGGAACAAAATTTCCGGCGGTAGTCATGGTGACAGGAAGCGGTGCGCAGAACCGGGATGAGGAGATTATGGGACACAAGCCTTTCCTTGTCATCGCCGACTATCTGACGCGAAACGGCATCGCCGTATTGCGCTGCGACGACCGTGGCACAGCCGCCTCACAAGGCAACCATGCAACAGCTACCAACGAAGACTTTGCCAGAGATACGGAAGCTGCCATCCACTATCTGCGCGGCAGAAAAGAAATAAACACGAAAAAGATTGGAATCATCGGACATAGCGCAGGAGGAACCATCGCATTCATTGTGGCAGCCAATGATCCGTCAGTGGCATTTATCGTTTCATTGGCGGGAGCCGCCATCAAAGGAGACAGCCTGATGCTAAGGCAAGTGGAACTGATTTCTAAATCTCAGGGAATGCCGGATGCGCTTTGGCAAGGAACGAAACCGTCGCTGCGAAACAGGTATGCCATACTGCAACAAGCGGACAAGACAACGGATGAGCTCCAAAAGGAACTGTATGCAGACGTTACCAAAACCATGTCGTCCGAACAACTGAAAGACTTGAATACCGTACAGCAGATTTCCGCCCAGATACGTTCGATGACCTCGCCCTGGTATCTTCATTTTATGAGGTACGACCCGGCTAATGCCCTGAAGAATGTGAAATGTCCGGTACTCGCCCTAAACGGAGAAAAGGACATTCAAGTGGACGCGACTATGAACCTTACAGCCATCCAACAAAGAATCAGCGAAAACGGAAACAAAAATGTAACTGTAAAAGCCTATCCGAACCTGAACCATCTGTTGCAGACCTGCGAAAAAGGCACATTGGCCGAATACGGGCAACTGGAAGAAACCATCAGTCCGGAAGTATTGAAAGATATGACCGAGTGGATTCAGAAACAGTAAGGTGATCAGCAATACACTTTTTCGGACAACATTGCCTGGTAGTACATCCATCCCCTTGATTACATACATTGCATAAATTGACTTAAATCAAAATCTTTCCTACCGAACTCACCTTGGCCGATTTTGTTTTACCTTTGCACCCGCAAAAAAGAAGAAGGTAAAAAAGTAACAGGTATCAGGTATAGTTTGGTATGAAGAAAAGTCTGATTGCATTGGCGTTCGGCACCCTGGGATTGGGTATTGCCGAGTTTGTGATGATGGGAATTTTGCCCGACGTGGCAAAAGATTTAGGAATCAGTATCCCCGTTGCGGGACATTTCATTTCCGCCTATGCGTTGGGCGTCTGTGTGGGTGCACCCGTACTGACATTAGCCCGCAAATATCCTTTGAAACATATTCTGCTGGTACTGGTCACCCTGATTATGATAGGTAATATCTGTGCCGCTTTGTCACCCAACTACTGGGTATTGCTTGCCGCACGTTTCATCTCCGGACTTCCTCATGGAGCCTACTTCGGTGTCGGCTCTATTGTTGCCGAGCGACTGGCTGATAAAGGAAAAGGTTCGGAAGCTGTTTCGATTATGATTGCCGGAATGACCATCGCCAACCTCTTCGGCGTCCCATTGGGAACTTCCCTCAGCACTATGCTTTCCTGGCGTGCCACTTTCCTGTTGGTAGGCATTTGGGGAATCGTAATCATGTATTACATCTGGCGCTGGGTTCCCCACGTAGAAGGGTTGAAAGACACCGGCTTCAAGGGGCAATTCCGCTTCCTCAAAACTCCGGCCCCGTGGCTGATTCTGGGTGCCACAGCATTAAGCAACGGTGGTGTATTCTGCTGGTATAGCTATATCAATCCGATGCTGACAAACGTTTCCGGTTTCTCTGCCGAAAGCATTACTCCTCTGATGATTCTTGCCGGATTCGGTATGGTCATGGGGAATCTTATCAGCGGACGTCTCTCCGACCGTTACACACCGGGAAAGGTAGGAACTGTCGCACAAGCGCTCATCTGTATTATGCTACTCCTCCTATTCTTCCTTTCACCTTATAAATGGGCAGCCGCTCTACTGATGTGCCTTTGTACGGCAGGATTATTTGCCGTATCCAGTCCGGAACAAGTATTAATTATCCGTGTGGCAAAAGGCGGAGAGATGCTGGGAGCTGCCAGCGTGCAGGTTGCATTCAACCTGGGAAATGCCATCGGCGCATATGCAGGAGGACTGGCTATCAGCGAAGGCTATCGTTATCCTGCGCTTACAGGGGTTCCTTTCGCACTGATCGGATTTATTTTATTCCTGATTTTCTATAAGAAATATCAGTTCAATCCCAATTATCTTTAAGAGTTTTTGAGGGAGAGATATAAAGTTTCATCCTATAATAAATAGCAATATCTTTTAAAATTATTATCCTTGTGAAGTATATTAGCTGGGTTGAGTATAAAAAGTACTTCGATGACTTTGAGTTTTCACTGCACTCTATTAGAAATTCCACTGCACTGAACTAGAATTTTCTATGCACTCGGGTAGTTGTCCCCTTGCAAGGGGACCATTGTCATCTTACAAGAGGACTAATGTCACCTTACAACAGGACATTTGTCACTTTACAAGATGACAACTACAGAATTACGGACGGAAAATCTTTAAAGATACAAAAATAATTAGAGAAAAGCAAGTAGGCGGAACTTTATTGATTATAGAAAGAAAATAATCTCCAAATTACAGTTATCGTATATATAATGTTTATATTTGTCCGAAATAGCTATTGCATCTTTGTCCGCTATGAAAACAAAAAGCATTTTATACGCCATCATGAGCCTTCTCCTGTCAACCTTTTGGGCAGAGAGTGCCGCCAAAAACCCTTATTACTATTTCCGTACGCTGGACATCAAGGACGGACTTTCACATAATACGGTGAACACCATCCTGCAAGACCGGCAAGGATTCATGTGGTTTGGCACGAAAGACGGGCTGAACCAATATGACGGTCTCGTATTCCGTACTTTTCAGAAAGAGAACTCTTCTTTGGGCAACAACTTTATCACTGCCCTACACGAGGATGCCGAAGGAAATATATGGGTAGGGACTGATACGGGCGTCTACATCTATAACCCCCGATTAGAGAAATTCACCCCGTTCGACATTCCCATCGAAGGTACCGGTGAGACCATCAGCCGTACCATAACGTGGATAGATTCCGACCCGCAAAAAGACGTATGGATTTCGTCCGATTCCCAAGGGCTTTTCCACTACGACATAAAGAAGAACAGCTTGAAGGAGTATTCCGCAAAAATAGGAAAAGGAGCGCTTAACATCACCCGCTTCTGGTTCGGAGACAACGAATTGTGGGTGAACCGCTACGAGGACAACCTGTATCATTCGGAAGACGCCGCCCGCTTCACCGTTTTCCGGGATGCCGAAGGCGAAGAGCCTTTCAAAGGAGCTATCATCACCACCTGTGTCAAAGGACTGCACAATTGCATCTATATAGGTTCGTCCAACGGCCTGGCAGAAATCAACCTGACCACCCGCAAGGTGCGCCGCCTGTTAAACGACTACGTACGCAACATCTGCCTGCGTTCGGATACGGAGCTATGGGTAGGTACGGAACAAGGCATCTACATCTACAACTTGGAAACCGACAAATATATCCACCTCACCACCTCGGAGTCCGACGACCGCTACGCATTATCCGACAACGCCATCTACACCATCTTCAAAGACCGTGAAGGCGGAATGTGGATAGGCTCATACTTCGGTGGCGTCAACTATTATCCTCACCAATATACTTACTTCGAAAAGTATTATCCCCGGGACGACATGCGATACTTGGGACACCGCATCCGTGAATTCTGCGGAAGCAATGACGGGACGATATGGTTCGGCACAGAAGACAAGGGACTTTTCCATTTCAATCCCGCCGACGGTACAGTCACGCCTTTCCACCACCCTGCCCTGTACCACAACATTCACGGATTATGTATCGACGGTGATTACCTGTGGGCAGGTACTTTTGCCGGCGGACTGAACCGTATCCATCTTCGCACCCGGGAAGTACGGCACTACGAAAAGGGCGAAGCATCCAATACCCTCAATGCCGACAACATATTCTCAATCTATAAAAGTAGCACCGGCGAATTATGGATAGGCACGACCTCGGGGCTGATGCGTTACAACCGAAAGACGGATGACTTCACACGCATCCCCGAAATGAACAAAATCTTTGTGTACAATATACTGGAAGACTGCCACGGCAAACTGTGGCTGGCTACCTATTCCGACGGCGTGTTCTGCTACGACCTGCCACAAGACAAATGGAAACAGTACACCCGAAACCCCGATAATCCGAACTCTCTACCCTATAACAAGTGTATATAATAATCGAAAAGTATACCAGATAATAATTGAAAAGTAGTCCACTAGTTTCGTTATGCAAAGGATATAATTCTTTTATTTTTGTGATACATATCTCCTCATGTTTTGTGTTTCTTTAACTCTATATGATTGTCCGCTCATGTTCACCAGATGTGCTTTATGGGTTAGTCTGTCTACCATTGCAGCGACTAGAACTTTATCTTTTACAATTTCTCCCCATCTGTCAAAAGATAGATTTGTGGTAATGATTGTCGCTTTTTTCCCGGCTCTGAGTGATAGGTGGTTAAACAATAGTTCTCCTCCTTCCTTATCACAACTTACATATCCAAATTCATCACAAATGACCATATCATACTTTTCAAACCTGAGTTCGAGTTGTCTTAGACTCTTCTGTGACCTACATTCCCTTATTTGTGTTAGCAGATGCGGTACAGATGTAAAAAAGACCGTATATCCTTCCATGCACGCCTTGATCCCCAATGCGGTGGCTATATGTGTCTTTCCTGTTCCCGGATTTCCATATAACACCACGTTTCTTCCTTCTTTAACAAATTCAAGTGTTTCCAGTTCAGGTATGACCATCTGTGCGTCTTTAGGCAAATCCTCTCTTATGAGCTCCTGCAAATACTTCATCTGCGGGAATCCGGCTATCCTTACCCGTTGTTTTCTTCGTTTCTCTACCCTTATTTCCATTTCCTTTTCCAGTATGCGTGCAATCAATGTCCTGCATCCCCAGTTCTCCTGCGTTGCCAATGTGATAAAGTCCTCCAGTTCGTTCTGTAGAACATTTATTTTAAGTTCTCTGGCATAGTCTGTAATCATTTCTTTTTCTGACAAGTAGTCCATAACAATATTTTTTTAGTTTAAAGAATCTATTTGAGTTAAAGCCTGTGTGCTGTCCATCATCCTGGTCAGGTCCACAAGGATCCCCATTGCCGCATCCTCTATCTGCCGTGATTGCTGTCGGTGCTCCGGAGCAGGCACATTTTCCCCATTTCCATCCTGCGGCTCATTATTAGCGTGCATAAAGGCTTTAATCTGGTCTGCCGATACCTTGTGTACTCCACGCAGTCTCAAAGCCTCATAGGAACGTATGATATCCTTGTCTGTAAATCCATTCTCTGCGGCATACTGTATTAACAGAACAAAGTCCCTTCCATTATCCTGGAAATGTATCTGGAAGAGTTCCTGTATCTTAGCGGGCATCTGCATGAGTGCCAACGATCCTTGTACCGCCCCCGGCTTGCGCAGCAGGGTGCGAGCGTAATGCTCCAACTGTATTTTCCAGTCTGCCACGCCATACACACGTTCATGCGCTGCCACCTTCACCTGCCCATGGAAGATAACAACCTTCTCGCTGTATATCTTGACAGAAACCGTTTTCCCCACTAATGTGTCGGGAACGGAGTAATGGATGTTCTTCATACAGATAGTAGACCACTTATCAACTTTATAATCCTCCATTTAAAAGCATCCCATCTCGTTTATATGTGGCTGCAAGGCTGCCAGATCAGCCGCGAGCGACTCTACCTTGTCCAAGGTGGAGATACTTCCGGCTTGTGTGTTAAGTCCTTCACATACCTCTTGCAGGTGTTTGCCGGCTTCTTCTACCGAGTCGAAATCCATCTTCATACAGAACGCCTTGCGCCTGACATACTCCACGCTACGTTCCACATGTCCTTTTTCCCATCCGGCACGTGCGTTGCAAAAGCGGAAATCAAACCGGTAAAAGGCGCACATACGGCTCAAAGCCTCCGTGGGAGTCTTATCTGTCCCTACGAAGTCCTTGACCGCCACACGCATATTGTCATATACCATGACATAGGGAACTCCCTTGACCTGGCGGAAGAAATTACGGTGTGATTCCATAAAGGCCAGCGTATTCTGATGACGGAACAGATAGGCATAACGCCCATTGCTGTGACTAAAAGTAAACACAGCCAGAAAGAAACGCTGAAGCTTACCATGTATGCGGAGTTTTACCTCTCCCCAGTCGAACTCGCAGTTCTCTCCCGGGATATAGTACTGCCGGATAAAAGCCTCTTCCCGTTTACGGGACTTTTGAGTATCAATCCCCGTGATATACTTGCATACGCTCGGATAGCTGACTGAGAATCCTCGTGAAAGAAGAAGATTGTGAATATCCTTCTTTAACATACATTGCTTCTTTAGACCACTGGCACGTTTGCTGGCATTTTTAGCTAAGCAATCATCTATAATGGATTGTACCTGTCCTGTGATTACTCTACGGCTACGTTTAGAGCTATCATACCGGGGCGCAGTAGTCAAAATTGTCTCTAAACTTACTGAAGGAGTATCAGAAGACAATGTACTCTCATACTCCTGGATTACCTTATGTACCGTTTTACGGCTGATGTCCAGTTCGCGGGCAATGGCACGTTTGCTGAGCCCACGACTTCTATACAAATGAATTATGGTTTGTTTATCCACCATGGTTATCATGTTTATACTTCCTTATTGGTTGAACCACAAAGGAAGTGGTTATATTAATAAATCTTAATATAGAGCATGTAATTACGATAGGGAAATAGTAAAAAACAGACTCCATTTACTAACCTAGTGGTATACTTTTCAATTATTATGGTGGACTACTTTTGGGTTATTATTTACATTAGTATATTCTCAAAACAGCGAAAATAGAGAATCACGTAATTACAAATGCATGGCATTTTCCGGCTTTTCTTTACCAAACTGCGATTTATGTCCTTCTCCGATGATTAAATATTCCTTTTTTAAGAATCATCGTTTTTTAAGGGAGGCTATATAGTTTGGAATAGAGGTTGTGCTTAACAATAAAAACTGTAATAGTATACAGGAACAGCCAAATAAGATATTACCGGATTCTGACAAGATTAGGTAATGTCTTATTTTTATAATGGGGAAAATTGTTACCTTTGTATATATCTTATATTTACAATTAAGATTAAACCTAATTTTTCGCTTATGAAAATAGTTAAGGCTAGCTGCATCGTTATATTCATTACCGGACTATTAGCCGGAGTGTTCTTCTCATCCTCTGTTTCCGCCCAAGATATTTCGGGAACCTGGCACGGAAAACTTTCCATTCCCACCGGTTCATTGACTATTGTATTCCACATCAGTCAAACGGAACAAGGCGCTTATGTGACCACACTGGACAGTCCCGACCAGGGAGCCAACGGTATCAAGACACAGACTACTTCTTTCAATGATTCTACTTTAATTATCCAGATACCTGTGATTCATGCTTCGTACAAAGGAAAACTGAACAGTGATAACACAATCAACGGAACATTTACGCAAGGGATGCCCCTTCCGTTGAATTTGAAAAAGGGAGAAGCCAGCCGCCCCAAACGTCCACAGGAGCCTCAACCGCCTTTCCCTTACAGAAG
The DNA here is from genome assembly GCF_015667765.1 of Bacteroides sp. 1001302B_160321_D4. Lineage (NCBI taxonomy): Bacteria > Pseudomonadati > Bacteroidota > Bacteroidia > Bacteroidales > Bacteroidaceae > Bacteroides > Bacteroides sp. 1001302B_160321_D4. The sequence goes on from NZ_JADPLO010000009.1 coordinate 81,213, forward strand.
TGAAGAAGTCACCGTGAGGAATGAACGGGATGGAATTAACCTTGCCGGAACATTGACTCTTCCCGAAAAAGGAACTAAATTTCCGGCAGTGGTAATGGTGACGGGAAGCGGTGCGCAGAACAGGGATGAGGAAATCATGGGACACAAACCTTTCTTTGTCATCGCCGATTATCTGACCCGAAACGGAATTGCTGTGCTTAGATGTGATGACAGGGGTACTGCCGCTTCACAAGGTACTCACGCAACAGCTACCAATGAGGATTTTGCCACAGATACGGAAGCAATGGTGAATTATCTGCGCAGCAGAAAAGAAATAAATGCAAAGAAAATCGGAATTATCGGACATAGTGCAGGCGGAATCATTGCATTCATCGTTGCCAAAAAGGACCCATCCATTGCATTTGTCGTTTCATTGGCAGGAGCCGGCGTGAGAGGCGACAGTCTGATGCTGAAGCAGGTAGAGTTAATCTCTAAATCCCAGGGAATGCCGGATGCCGTCTGGCAAGGGATGAAGCCTTCGATACGGAACAGATATGCCATACTGCAACAAACAGACAAAACTCCCGAAGAGTTGCAGAAAGAACTGTATGCAGACGTTACAAAAACAATGTCTCCCGAACAATTGAAAGACCTGAATACCATCCAGCAACTATCCGCACAAATCAGTTCGATGACTTCTCCATGGTATCTTCATTTTATGAGATATGACCCAGGCCAGGATTTGAAGAAACTAAAATGTCCGGTTCTGGCTCTGAACGGGAAAAAGGATATTCAAGTGGATGCCGTTATGAATTTGACCGCTATCCAGAAAAGAATCACCGGAAATGGAAACAAAAATGTAACAGTCAAAGCCTATCCGAACTTAAATCATCTGTTTCAGACTTGTGAAAAAGGGACATTGACCGAATACGGGCAACTGGAAGAAACAATCAATCCGGAAGTCCTGAAAGATATCATTGAATGGATAAGAAAACAATAAGCCTATTAATTATATACTTTGCAAGTGCACATTTCTCTATATCACATTCTTTTCTTTCCAATTCTTGCAAATATTTGAAGAATTTGCAAGAATTAGCAAGAAAAGAATTATATTTGTAGACCCAATATAATATAAACAGATGGTATTATGATTGAATTCCCTCCTCAAATAAGTCAGGAAGAATATTTAAAAGTTCTTCTCACTGATCCGCTTGAAAAACTCAAGGCAATCATAGAAAAAAACAATGATAAATATAGTTATTGGTCTGATGTAAAATACCAAAAGGCTCCTGAAGGCATATCGAGTAAAGAATTATGGTGCTACATAAAAGCATCACGGAGAGCAAAACGAATCATTGTATGGAAAAAATATGGCATATCCATCAGTATAACCAACGCCATGCAGCGGATGTGTCACGAGTTTGATATGAACTTTGGCGGCTCTTGGGGAAGTAATTCAATCATTCCGGCAGAAAACAAAGAACAGTATCTAATTAGCTCATTAATGGAAGAAGCAATATCCTCCAGCCAAATGGAGGGAGCGGCAACTACTAGAAAAGTAGCTAAGGAGATGTTAAGAAAAAGCCTTTCTCCACAGGACAAATCGCAACAAATGATTTTCAATAATTATCAAACAATACGTTTTATAACCCAAAATATACATACCCCACTATCATCCGAACTATTACAGCAGATTCATGTCTTAATGACTGAAAAAACATTAGAAAATCCAGCAGATGCAGGAGCATACAGAACGAATGACGAAGTAGTAGTGGAAGATGCTATTACGCATGAAGTAGTACACACTCCCCCCTCATACAAAGATATCCCTTCATTTATTGAAGATTTATGCATATTCTTCAATGAAAGTGATTCTAAAGTATTTATTCACCCAATAATCAGAGGCATTATCATCCATTTTATGATTGCTTATATGCACCCGTTTGTAGATGGAAACGGACGTACAGCAAGAGCTCTATTCTATTGGTATATGCTAAAAAGTGGTTATTGGTTAACTGAATATTTATCTATCTCAAGGGTAATCGCCAAATCAAAAAAGTCCTATGAAAATGCTTATTTATACACAGAAGCTGATGAAAAAGACATGGGATACTTTATAGCTTACAACCTAAGAGTGCTAGAGCTTGCTTTTAAAGAACTACAAACTTATATCAAACGTAAATTAGATCAAAAACATCAGGCTTCTGTATTCTATAAATTAGATAATATTAACGAACGGCAAGCAGATATTCTTAGGCTTATTAATGATAATCCTAAAATATTATTCACCGTGAAAGAGCTACAAAACAGGTTCTCTATTACTCATACTACCGCCAAAAATGATATTGACGGTCTTGTGGAAAGAAAACTGGTTGATGAAATATCACTTAATAAAGTAAAGAAAGGATATGTAAAAGGAGAACTTTTTGATAAAACAGTTAAGTCTATCACATAATCTTTCCAATTCTTGCAAATATTTGAAGAATTTGCAAGAATTGGAAAGAAAGTAAATGGCTACAATTTGCATATACTACATAAACCCTTCATCACAAGTTTATACCGGCATTGTCTAAATTGATTTAAATCAAAATCTATCTCATCGAACTCACCCTGGAAGATTTTGTTTTACCTTTGCAGCCGAAAAATAAGCGGCAAATAAAAGTAAGGTAAAAAGGTTACAGGTATTAAGGTTAAGTTTGGTATGAAGAAAAGTCTTATCGCTTTGGCGTTCGGCACCTTGGGATTAGGTATTGCCGAATTTGTGATGATGGGAATTTTGCCCGATGTGGCAAAAGATTTGGGTATTAGCATTCCTACGGCAGGACATTTCATTTCTGCCTATGCATTAGGCGTCTGTGTGGGTGCACCTGTATTGACATTGGCTCGCAAATATCCACTAAAACATATTCTGCTAGTATTAGTTACCTTAATTATGATAGGTAATATCTGTGCAGCTATGGCTCCCAATTACTGGGTGTTGCTCGCTGCCCGCTTTATTTCCGGTTTACCTCATGGTGCCTACTTCGGAGTAGGCTCTATTGTTGCCGAGAAACTAGCCGACAAAGGTAAAGGTTCGGAAGCTGTCTCCATCATGATTGCAGGAATGACCATTGCCAATCTGTTTGGTGTACCTTTGGGTACTTCCTTAAGTACCATGCTTTCCTGGCGTGCCACTTTCCTGCTGGTTGGTATCTGGGGAATTGTTATCCTATATTATATCTGGCGATGGGTTCCGCATGTAGAGGGTCTGAAGGATACCGGCTTTAAAGGACAATTCCGCTTTCTTAAAACTCCGGCTCCGTGGCTGATTCTCGGTGCTACGGCACTAGGTAATGGCGGTGTATTCTGCTGGTATAGCTACATCAATCCGATGCTTACCAATGTGTCCGGCTTCTCCGCAGAAAGCATTACGCCTTTAATGATCCTTGCCGGCTTCGGTATGGTAGTGGGAAACCTGATTAGCGGACGTCTCTCCGACCGCTACACCCCCGGAAAAGTAGGAACTGCCGCACAAGCACTTATCTGTATTATGTTATTGCTCATCTTCTTCCTTTCTCCCTATAAATGGGCAGCAGCCCTGTTGATGTGCCTTTGTACAGCAGGACTGTTCGCTGTATCCAGTCCGGAGCAGATATTAATTATCCGCGTATCAAAGGGAGGAGAAATGCTGGGAGCAGCCTGCGTGCAGGTTGCATTCAATCTCGGAAATGCCATCGGTGCTTATGCAGGCGGACTGGCTGTTAGCGGTGGCTACCGTTATCCGGCTCTGGCGGGTGTACCATTCGCCCTGATCGGATTTACTTTATTCCTGATTTTTTATAAGAAATACCAAGCCAGAATTACAGAGGATGATATAATTGAAAACGATTGAAACTTTTCACTAAGCCCAAAAATCGAAAGCGGGCATTCGATTCTTTATCACATAAAAGAATCACCCTAATATAAATTTATTTTCAGCCGGCTTATAACAAAGCAAAACAGTTGACGCAATAGATATCGGAAGAAATGAACCAGCCCTATTTCTTTTTCTTTCGATACCGCAAAGGTATTATATCACAAGGGATTGAAATGACGTACTTTGTCCCAGATTAGCTTACTTTGTCTTACTTTCATCTAGAATGATTTTACTTATGCACCGGACGATTTATCGTATATTTGGGATACGATAAGTATCTCAATGAGCCATGAGTCTCTTGATGACAAGTTCTGATTAGCTATAATGAAAATAAAATTAGCTATAATGAAATCGGGATTAGCTATAATGAAATTGAGATTAGCTATAATGAAAATAAAAGCAGCTATAGTGGGATTCTGTGCTATACATAGCATAGGAAGATAAACTGGCTGTGAGTTTTCTTTTTAATAGTGTACACGTGCGCAGACGCGAAAGAATATTCTTTTTATATGAAAAAAGCGTGTAATTGAGGTGGAGGGGGACCACCTCAATTACGCGCTTTTTCTAATATAATTAATTATATAAAGAGAATAAATATCATAAGTAAATGATAAAGACAAAACAAATGAGCCTTTGCATCTTTTTAAAACAACATTTAGCTGGCTCATTACTAAAAAAACAGATGAAGTCTACATTGAAAGAGACATTGATATCGTTTTTATCTGTTTTTTAAAGACAGAAAGCATACCACGTTTTCTTCGTTAGCTTAAAAATTGATTTTTAATGGACAAACTTATTTTGTTCTACGAAATTGGGGTAATTTCGATTAGTAAGTATTATCTTTGCAAACTACAATGAGCAGCCCGGCAACAAATACTCTTTATTTATCCGGACATTGTTGCCAAATCGTTGTTCATTTGTATAAATCATTGATAATAAAAGAAATAATAGATTAATATGGCATTGCAATGTGGTATTGTAGGACTACCGAACGTGGGTAAGTCGACACTTTTCAACTGTTTGTCGAATGCGAAAGCACAGGCGGCAAATTTCCCTTTCTGTACAATTGAACCCAATGTAGGTGTAATCACTGTTCCTGACGAACGTCTGAACGCACTCGCTGAATTGGTGCACCCCCAACGAATTGTTCCTACAACTGTAGAAATCGTAGATATCGCCGGACTGGTGAAAGGCGCAAGCAAAGGTGAAGGACTGGGAAACAAGTTCCTTGCCAATATCCGTGAAACAGACGCAATTATCCACGTACTCCGTTGCTTCGATGACGACAATGTGACACACGTAGACGGAAGCGTAAATCCCGTCCGCGACAAAGAAATCATTGACTACGAACTTCAATTGAAAGACCTGGAAACCATCGAAAGCCGTATCCAGAAAGTACAGAAACAAGCACAGACGGGCGGAGACAAAGCTGCAAAGTTAGCTTACGATGTACTCGTTCAATATAAAGACGCACTGGAACAAGGAAAATCTGCACGTACAGTGACTTTTGAAACAAAAGACGAACAAAAGATTGCTCACGAACTGTTCTTATTGACCAGCAAGCCGGTAATGTATGTCTGCAATGTTGATGAAGCAAGCGCAGTAAACGGAAATAAATACGTAGATATGGTACGCGAAGCCGTAAAAGACGAGAATGCTCAAATCCTGATTGTCGCAGCCAAAACAGAAGCGGACATCGCCGAACTGGAAACGTACGAAGACCGTCAAATGTTCCTTGCCGAAGTAGGCTTGGAAGAATCGGGCGTAGCACGTCTTATCAAGTCTGCTTACAAACTCCTGAATCTTGAAACATATTTCACTGCCGGTGTACAAGAAGTACGTGCCTGGACATACGAAAAAGGATGGAAAGCTCCTCAATGTGCCGGAGTGATCCACACCGATTTTGAAAAAGGCTTTATCCGTGCCGAAGTTATCAAATACGATGATTATATCAAATACGGCTCGGAAGCAGCTGTGAAAGAAGCCGGAAAACTGGGTGTAGAAGGAAAAGAATATGTGGTGCAGGATGGCGACATCATGCATTTCCGTTTCAACGTGTGATTATCGGTTACCACCGACGACTTATTAATTACTAATTCGCTAACAATATGAAATATCTCATTGCAGGAACGGGAGGTGTAGGCGGCAGTATCGCAGGATTCTTGTCGCTGGCAGGCAAAGATGTAACCTGTATTGCCCGTGGAGCTCATTTGCAGTCGATTCAAACGAACGGTTTGAAACTGAAATCGGATTTGAAGGGCGAACATACGCTCCGGATTCCGGCAACTACCGCTGAAGAATTCAATGGAAAAGCAGATGTGATATTTGTATGCGTAAAAGGTTATTCGGTCGATTCTATCGTAGAACTGATTAAAAGAGCAGCGCACAAAGACACGGTTGTCATCCCTATCCTGAATGTGTACGGCACAGGGCCACGCATACAAAAGTTGGTACCGGAAGTCACTGTCCTCGACGGCTGCATCTATATCGTAGGCTTCGTATCCGGCACCGGAGAAATCACCCAAATGGGAAAGATATTCCGGTTGGTATACGGCGCTCATCGCGGCACGGTTGTGAAGCCCGGATTGCTGGAAGCTATCCAACAAGACTTGCAGGAAGCAGGCATAAAGGTAGACCTGTCACCAGACATCAACCGGGATACGTTTATCAAATGGTCGTTTATCTCTGCAATGGCCGTAACGGGTGCTTACTACGACGTTCCGATGGGAAAAGTACAGAAACCGGGAAAGATACGGGATACATTTATCGGACTTTCTACGGAAAGCGCTGCCTTAGGAAAGAAACTAGGCGTCGAATTTCCCGAAGACCCAGTCAGCTACAACCTGAAAATGATTGACAAGCTCGACCCCGAAAGTACCGCTTCTATGCAAAAAGACCTAGCACGCGGACACGACTCGGAAATACAAGGATTGCTCTTCGACATGATTGCAGCAGCCGAAGAACAGGGAATAGATATACCGACCTACCGGATGGTTGCAGAGAAATTCAAAAAATCTAATCATTAACATTAATCCAATATAGAATGAATACCATGCTATTATCCATCAACTGGAACCCGAATCCCGAACTATTCAACCTGTTCGGCATTTCTATCCGTTATTACGGATTACTGTGGGCAGTAGGAATATTCTTTGCTTATGTGGTTGTTCACTACCAGTACCGGGATAAAAAGATAGAGGAAAAGAAGTTTGACCCGCTTTTCTTTTACTGTTTCTTTGGTATTCTAATCGGTGCCCGCCTAGGACACTGCCTGTTCTATGACCCGGGATACTACCTGTCTCATTTTTGGGAAATGATTCTTCCTATCAAGTTCATGCCGGACGGAAACTGGAAATTTACCGGATATGAAGGACTTGCCAGCCACGGCGGTACATTAGGACTGATAATCGCCCTTTGGCTGTATTGCCGCAAGACGAAGCTCCATTATATGGACGTGCTGGATATGATTGCCGTAGCTACTCCAATCACCGCCTGCTTCATCCGCCTTGCCAACCTGATGAACTCCGAAATCATCGGCAAACCGTCTGATGTGCCCTGGGCATTCGTTTTCGAACGTGTAGATATGCTCCCCCGTCATCCGGGACAGCTCTACGAAGCCATCGCTTATCTTATCCTGTTCTTCATCATGATTTACCTGTATAAGAATTACAGCAAGAAACTGCACCGTGGCTTCTTCTTCGGGCTCTGCCTGACTTACATCTTCACCTTCCGCTTTTTCATCGAATTCCTAAAAGAAAATCAGGAAGATTTTGAAAACAGCATGATGTTCAATATGGGGCAATGGCTAAGCGTTCCGTTTATCATAATAGGCGTCTATTTCATGTTCTTCTATGACAAGAAGAAAAAGAAAATAGCCTAAATCAAAAAAAGGGATTAGCGGTTCAAACATCACTAATCCCTCTTTCTTATCAATAAAACAAATGCCATTTCCCTAATGTCAGGACAACAATCGAAAACATATCCTAAGACATTATATACATTTTCAGCTTATTTCCCCCTGACTATCTTCTTAATATCATTCAGTTTATTCAGCGCTTCAATAGGAGTAAGATTATTCACATCAAGATTCAATATCTCATCGCGAATCTGACAGAGAATCGGATCGTCCAACTGGAAGAAGCTTAACTGCATACCTCCACGATTCTCGCTCACTTCTGCCAACGGTTTACCTGCTATGCCCTGTTGGCGATTATCAGATTCAAGCTGTTTCAATATCTCATTTGCACGTTTCACAATGCTTTTCGGCATACCGGCCATCTTTGCCACATGAATACCGAAAGAGTGTTCACTACCGCCACGTTCCAGTTTACGAAGGAAGATTACTTTATTATCAACTTCTTTCACCGATACATTATAATTCTTGATGCGCTTGAAAGATTTCTCCATCTCATTCAATTCATGATAATGCGTAGCAAATAATGTACGTGCTTTTGCTTTCGGATGTTCATGGATATACTCTACAATTGCCCAGGCAATGGAAATACCATCATAAGTAGAAGTACCACGACCCAATTCGTCAAATAATACCAGACTCCGGGAAGAAACATTATTCAGGATATCAGCCGCTTCATTCATCTCTACCATAAATGTAGATTCACCGACTGATATATTATCGCTCGCTCCTACACGGGTAAATATCTTATCAACTAAACCGATATGCGCACTTTCCGCAGGAACAAACGAGCCGATTTGAGCCAATAGCGTAATCAACGCCGTCTGACGCAAGAGTGCCGACTTACCGGCCATGTTCGGACCTGTAATAATAATAATCTGCTGTGTATCGCTGTCCAGCATTACATCATTGGCAATATACTTCTCACCTATCGGAAGTTGTTTTTCTATTACCGGGTGACGTCCCTGACGAATATCCAGTACGTCATTATCCTCAATAATCGGACGGATATAACGATTCTCACGGGCCACATTGGCAAATGACAACAAGCAGTCCAAACGTGCAATCTGATTCGCATTAATCTGTATCTGTGGAATAAATTCCATCAATGCCTGTACTAAGTCCGTATATAGCTGCGTTTCCAGAACCAGAATCTTATCTTCCGCTCCCAAAATCTTTTCTTCGTATTCTTTCAGTTCCTGCGTGATATAACGCTCTGCGTTGACCAACGTCTGTTTGCGAATCCATTCGGGTGGAACCTTATCCTTATGCACATTACGGACTTCGATATAATAACCGAATACGTTATTATAAGCTACTTTCAAACTCGGAATACCCGTCTCTTCGCTCTCCCGCTGCTGTATCTTTAGCAGATAGTCTTTTCCTGAATAGGAGATTTGCCGCAATTCATCCAAATCTGCGTTCACACCGTCCTGAATCACTCCACCTTTATTTATCAGTAAAGGAGGATCATTTTTAATCTCTTTGGCAATCCGGTCACGAATAGAAATACAAAGATTCAACTGTTCGCCAATGCGATTCAAGCTCGCATTATCAGCTTCCATACATGCCTGTTTTATCGGCTCAATTGCTTGCAAGGCAACCTTCAACTGAACGACTTCACGAGGCAACACACGCCCTACAGCCACTTTGGAAATAATACGCTCCAGGTCACCTATCAGATGCAACTGTTCTTCAATCAATTCCTTAAAATCTGGTTGGCGGAAGAAATATTCCACTACGTTCAAGCGTTCATTAATCGGCTTCTCATCCTTCAACGGAAAAACCATCCAACGTTTCAACAGACGCGCTCCCATCGGGCTGATCGTTCTGTCGATCACATTGATTAGACTACTGCCTCCATCATTCATATTGCCAATCAGCTCAAGGCTACGCACCGTGAACTTATCCAGACGGACGTATTTATCTTCTTCAATACGTGCCAATGAAGTGATGTGACCAATCTGCGTATGCTGCGTCATTGTCAGATACTGCAGGATAGCACCGGAAGCAATGATACCGTTTTTCAAGTGCTCCACTCCGAAACCTTTCAGATTCTTCGTTTCAAAGTGTTTCAGCAGTTTCTCACGGGCAGTCGTTTCTGTAAATACCCAGTCGTCCAGCTCGAATGTAAAGAACTTGTTACCGAAATTACCTTCAAACATCAGGCGTTTGCCACGTTCAAAAAGAATTTCCTTAGGGGCAAAGTTATTCAACAGTTTGTCTATATAATCAAAAGGTCCTTCTGCAGTAAGGAATTCACCGGTAGAAATATCGAGAAAAGCAACTCCACAGGAAGCCTTTCCGAAATGAACGGCAGCCAGGAAGTTATTCTCTTTATAGTTCAGAACATTATCATTGATAGAAACACCAGGAGTAACCAATTCGGTAATACCACGCTTCACCAGCTTCTTCGTCATTTTGGGGTCTTCGAGCTGGTCGCAGATAGCGACACGTTTTCCAGCGCGAACCAGTTTCGGAAGGTAGGTATCAAGGGCATGATGAGGAAAACCTGCCATCTCGATAGTTTTTCCTTTCCCATTGGCACGTTTTGTCAGTGTGATCCCTAAAATTTCGGCTGCAACGATGGCATCCGTAGAATATGTTTCATAAAAGTCACCGCAACGAAACAGCATCACTGCATCCGGATGTTTTGCCTTCAAATCCAGAAACTGTTTCATCATCGGGGTGAGGACGATCTCTTCTTCGTTCACGGGTGTCTCCTTTTCTTTTTTATTGAGTGCATAATGTGATTATCCTTGCAAAGATAACGGTTTTTCGGCAGAGAATCAACGGTATGCTCCGATTCAATTTTCAAAATTAATGTTACATACCTTGAAATAAGGAGGACTAATTTCTTAACAAGTAGGGGAAAACTATTAAAACGTGTTATAAAACATGCTATTTTTCTTGGATAATTTGCTAATTTCCCAAGAGTCCGTATCTTTGCAATGTGTTTTTCATAGTATTAGATTTAAGGTTAACAAAGGTTGGAGCAAGGCGTTGCTCCTTTTTTTATGCCTATACGCTTCGTCCCTATTTGATATAAACCAGCAGAACTCTCTCTTTTCAATCATCAGATTCTTTTGGCGCAATCTGAAATCCTAGAGATTCGGTTCAGAGCAACCCCACCTTTAAAAATAGATTCATTCCTGTCTCAGAAAGGAATGAAACAAATTCTTTTATAAATGCCATATTTTAGTTTTAATGTAAATATTATTACAGTAATAGATGCAATAGAAACAAATGGCGTTACCAAAAAAATGTCAATAAAACTCCTATGTATTTCTGATAGATAACACTGTTTTGTAAAGCACTGTTATCCAGTCGGTTACTATTCGGGGCTTTCCTTTAAAACCAACGCCCCGTTTCTCACCGAGAAACAACCTGTTCGACACCGAGAAACGAAGTGTTTCTCACCGAGAAACGAATTAACTGATAAAGTCCTAAACTTATAATTAAGGAAATTGTTAGTCTCTTTTATTTTTGACACTTCTATCGTAGGAATGCATATGTTGAAATATATTTCAATGATAATCTTATCATGTCCAAAATATAATGATATGGAATAAATTTATAACCATACATGAAACGAACCGTTTTGGGTATAGCAATTATGCCCCAAAATTGTCAAATTAAGCCACTTCTTTTTTGCCTTCTACAACATATCAAACTCCCCAATATGCAGTATAATGCAAAAAGCCAGTCGTAACATACCATGAACCAATTTTCTATACTTTTATAAAAATATAATAAACATCGAATGATATTCACTCAAACAAAAGCACACATTTTAAATACAAATATTATCATTTTTCTTGTTTATATCAGCTAATAATAATACATTTGCATATATTCAAACCAATATAATACAATTATGAATAAAATTACCATTTTTTCATTAACATTACTTTTCGCTCTAATTTTACCTTTATTTGCAAATGCACAGGTAACAGTGAAAGGTATTGTAACTGACGAAAGTGGGGTACCATTAGTAGGCGTATCCGTCCGCTATAAGGAGCTCCCCCAAGTCGGTGTTACCACAGATATTGATGGTAAGTTTTCCATCAAAGAGATGAAAGAAGGCAAGACACTTGTTTTTTCTTACATTGGCATGAAAAATGTAGAGCACTTATTGAAAGGAGCAACACCTTTTATCAAAATTAAAATGGAATCTGCAACAAGTGAACTGGATCAAGTTGTCGTTACAGGTTATACCCAAACTACTTTTAAGAAAATGACTGGTTCTGTCGGAATTATCTCGGCCGACCAGTTAAAAGACCAAGCCCAACCAACGGTAGACGCCCTCATGCAAGGTAAAATAGCAGGAGTGGCCGTATCAGCCATATCCGGACAACCTGGTAGTACACAAAAAATACGAATCAGAGGTACCAATACAATCACCGGAGATGGTGAGCCACTATGGGTTATCGACGGAGTTCCCATGCAAAGTGGAAGTACCGATATGCCTACCAGTGCTGAAATAAAATCCGGTCAATTTGACGACTTGTTCATGAATGGTGTCGCTGGCATCAATCCCAGCGACATAGAAAGTATTACTATTTTGAAAGATGCTTCAGCCGCTGCTATTTATGGTTCGCGAGCAGCCGGTGGGGTAATTGTTGTCACCACCAAAAAAGGCAAATCAGGAAAAGCCCAAATAAACTATTCAGGCAATGTATCAGTCACTTTACCACCCCAACGGAACTACTCTTTGATGAATTCACAAGAGAAGCTTGCCTATGAACAGGGATTATGGGATGAATTCTCTGCTCCTGGATTTGAAGCCGGGGCAAATGACTATCCGGTGGTAGGAGTAGTAGGCATCATTCGTGCTGGTAGGGGAAAGTTTGCCGGATGGAGCAAAGAACAACAAGATACGTATATCGAAGAATTAGGTAAAACGAATACCGATTGGTACGATGAACTGTTTCGCAACAGTGTTTCTACCACCCACAACCTATCCATTAATGGTGGTGGAGACAAATACACCTATTATACTTCACTAGCATATACCCGCAACGCTGGTTTATTGAAAAATAATGATTACGACCGTTATAACCTGACAGCTAATCTATCAATGCACCCCAGCCAGAAAGTCAAGATTGACTTTGGGGCATCCATGTCTTATCAATATTCAAAGTCCCCGGCACTGAATAGTCTCGATCCTTTCCAATATGCTTATTTTGCCAATCCATACGAAAGTCCGTATAACGAAGACGGCAGTTACCGGGCAGATGAAACATATTATGCACTAGGAGAATATAACAATAAAAAGACTAGTTCCAAGATTATACCTGATTGTGGATTTAATGTACTTCGCGAAATGGACGAAACTTCTTCACGCACTAAGAATATAAAAACAATGGTTCGTGCAGGAATTGATTACAGCATTATCAACCATTTGCGTTTTGTGGGTCTGGCTTCATATACTTATTCCACCAACCGTCTAAAGGAAATATATGGTAAAAACACAAAAGCAGCTTTAGACAACCGTCTCTCTATCGATAACAATACTAATAAGGAATATGCTTCTATCTTGCAACGCAATGTAGATAATGAGAGCTATATGGTCCGCGGGCATTTTGCTTATGATGATTCTTTTGGAGACCACTCTGTCTCCCTTATAGCCGGTGCCGAATTCCGCGGAAGTAAATCAGACGGTTTGTACAGCAAACGATACGGTTACGACGAAATCACCGGAAATGCCATAACCCCACTTCCTGATGACCCGACAGGAGTAGGCTACGAGAAGCTGAAAGCCTATCTCGCTGCTATTGATGGCTCGAACGGAGAAACATGGAGCGAACAACGCTTTGTCTCTTTCTATGCATCTGCTGACTATTACTACAAAAACAAATATGTACTGAATGTCTCTTTCCGTACTGACGGTAGTTCTAATTTTGGTAGTGACAAACAATTTAATCCTAACTGGGCAGCCGGCGCAGCGTGGAATGTTAGTGAAGAAGATTTCATGGCTTCGCTGAAACCCGTACTGAACAGATTAACACTCCGTATAGCAACCGGATTTACTGGTAACATCAACCGTAGTGTCAGCCCACAAATGATTATCAGTTACTACGATGACTACCGGAATATTTCCAACAATATTTATCATATAGGAAAAGTAGTTAGTCCACCGAATCCCAATCTACGTTGGGAAAAGACGCAAGACGTGAAAGTGGCTCTTGATTTCGGAATGTTTAACGACCGCTTGACAGGTATAGTGGAAGGATACTACCGGAAAAGTAAAGATATTGTAACAGGTGTGCAAGTACTAAGCAGCACAGGATTCACCCAACAGAAATACAATACTGCCAATATTGACAACAAAGGTATCGAAGCTACCCTGAATGGAACTCCTGTTAAAACAAAAGATTTCAGTCTGTCTCTTTCTGCCAACATAGCTTACAACAAGAATAAAGTGACCAAATATAAAGCTTCCTATAGCAGCATGGGATATAATAACTTATGGGAGGGCTATCCTGTAGACGCCATCTATAGTGGGAGATACACAGGTATTGACCCCGAAACAGGATTATATACATACCAGCTGCGTCCCGATGCTGAAATACACACAGCTACCGACTTGAATAAGCCCGATAATTACCGGTATTATCTAGGCACGAGTGAAGCTCCCGTAACCGGAGGATTTAATGTAACCGCCGAATATAAAGGTATTCGCCTTAGCGTAAACGGAACTTTTGCCACAGGAGCCAAAAATTTTGAATTCATCAAGTCGCCAACTTCAGCTAACACCGTAAGCGGTAATGGGGTATTTAATTACACAGAACGTGAACAAGTCTTCCAAAATGATTTGTTCGCACACCATCTGAATGTTCCGAAAGTAGCAGCCGACCGTTGGACGCCCAATAATACAAATGGCACTTATCCGCGCGTATGGAATCCGTTCGGTGAGGTTTACGGATTTGGCTATTATAACCCTATGCACAAAGAAATCACGCATGGAGCTTTCCTTACCAACTTATCTTATGCCAGAATTAAGAGCATCATTTTAGGATATACGCTACCTAAGAAGTTAATAAGTAATTCGGCTCTCTCCAATGTAGATTTCTCTTTGTCACTGAACAACTTCTTCACATTCACCAGCTATTCAGGCATGGATCCTGAAACCCCCGGTGCTACTTATCCGATAAGCCGTTCTGTGATGTTTAGCGTAAATGTTGGATTTTAAATAACAATAAACGATGAAAAATAAACTATTCATATCTATCTATTGTGGTCTGATGATATTGTTGGCTTCCTGCAACAATTACTTAGACGTAAAGCCCAAAGGAAAGATAATTCCTGAAACAGCTGAAGATTTTTCGACCATTATCCATTATTGGTTGGATCAGATAGAAAAAGGAAGAGATGACGTTATCATTCCCAATCCAGAAGTAATGACAACTTTAGAGATGTTTGCCGATGACTTGAATGCAACGCTTGCCAGCAATTTCGGCTATACGAGCATTTATGTGGGAAGTGCCATTAACAAAAATCAGGCCACTTACAAAACACTCTACTCTGTTATCAAAGACTGTAATATGGTTATCGGCAACATGGATGATACGGAATCCGATTTAGCTAGAACCCTATTGGGAACAGCCTGGAGCATTCGTTCTATTTGCTATTATAACCTTATGCAGCGCTACTGTGAGCCATACCAGCCGGAGACGGCAAAAGAGACTCTCGGACTTCCACTTGTCGACGATTTTGATATGGAAGCAAAGCCTGCACGCGCCAATCTGAAAGAAACTGCTGAATTTATAGAAGAAGGATTCCGGAAAGCCCTCTCATATAATGTGTCTAATGAAGACTTTATCTTTACTTCATCCGTGACAAAAGCCTACTTCGCACGTTTCTTCTTTTGGACACAGAACTGGAGTAGTGCCATTACCTATGCCAAAGAAGTATTGGAAAAATACCCGATGCTGGAAGCTGACGAATATGTAGAAGCCATTAACCAGAAACAAGCAAAAGCACACAATGTCATTATCCGTTCATTCACCATGGATGATGATATAGGAACCATGAGTTACGCAACTGCACAAGCCGATATAAAATCAAGACCTGTCGACAGAAATTTGGTTGATTTATTTGCGGCCACCGACAATGACGTACGTCGCAAATGCAACTATGATTCCAAACGGATTGTCAATAAAATCATCACCACCAAGTTTCGTAGTGAAGAACTTTGCCTGATTATAGCCGAAGCCCACGCACATCTGAATCAGGAAACAGACGCACTAGGTTATCTTAACCAGCTTCGTTCCAAACGAATCACTCAGGATTATATAGCCTACACGATTGACAATCTCCCAGAAGTTTTCCAACAAAATATAAAAACCGACGCCACTGGGATCCCTTTGACAAAATTGATGTCAGCCATCCTCTGTGAACGCCGTAAAGAATTGTTTGTTGAAGGCGACCGCTGGTTTGAATTAAAACGCAACGGACGTCCGGAATTTTGGGTCGCTGCCAAAGGAAAGAAATTTATCACAGAAAAGTATCTGTATACTTTTCCTATTCCCAAAGCAGACATCAGATTATTTCCTGATTTGCTCATTCAAAATCCAGGCTACATAGAATAATTTATCCATAAAAAACAGAAACAGTTATGAAAAAGATACTATATATCCTATGTTTCATTCTCACAGGTTCTTCCGCTTTCTTGGTTTCATGTGATAAACCGGAAGAACTGACCCCAAAAGTAGATAATACATCAGAAGATTATTTACTTCCCACCGGAAATATCCTGAATGCACAAGACCGTGAAGAAGTACAAGCATTATGGGATGAATACAACAATGCCATTAACCAATAAAAAGGGATTAAAATGAAAACAAAAATCAAAATAACAGGCTCCTTCCTGCTAATGATTATACTAATCATAGTGTCGGCAGCTTGCAGTGATGACGACTCGTCGGGTGCAAAGTTATCTTTTAGTCGCTCCATATACATATTACCTTCTAACGGTAGCCTGGAAGTGGAATTGAGAGCTTCTGTAGCACCTGAAACAGACTTAAGCATTCCTGTCATCATTGAAGGTACTGCCATATTGGATGAAGACTATGAAATTTCTGCTAACGGGTTCATGATAAAAGCCGGAGAAACAAGTGCCACTTTAACCATTACTCCCAAAAACAACCTGACTGCCAACCGTGAAATCCGCCTTTCCATCAACCCGGTTTCCGGATATGCGCTCGGTGACAAGAAAATAGCGATTATCCCCGTTGAAGTGAAAGAGCACATTATGTATACTTTCAAGCCTGTGATCTATCGTCTGTTAAGTGAAATAGACATTAGAATCGAAGTGGAAGGAGAAAATAGCGGCAGCAGTTTCAGGGCAACAACAGACATCGTGTTGCCGATAGAAATAGACCCGTCCAGTACAGCCATATTGAACGAAGATTTTGAACTTGAAAACGGAATAACTTCCGTCACCATTCCAAAAGGTTCTTACTACACACGTTTTAAGATAAAAATAAAAGAAGGAGCAGAAGATTATACAGGAAAAAACGCTATCCTTAAACTAGGTACACCAGTTGACAACTCCGAACTCTACTATCCGGGCTCATTTGTATCCTATAATATAAAACTGGATCAGTTAAAGTTTACTGACATGCTGGGCAAATGGAAACCTGTAGAGATTAAAGATAAAGACAACTATGTATATATTGGTATGCCTGACGAAGACTGGGTAAATAGTCTGCCGGAAAACAATGGAGCGAATGACTACCTGGAATTTGTACATCAAGAAGATGGTACAGATAAAATAATCCCATACCTGACGGGAGATTTAAAGAACTTCTTTTGCAATCCTCAAGGACACACTGTTGTTTTCGACCATATAGAGAAAGGCATCTATAACTGGATAGCTGACGAAGAATATGACGCTCCTTATTTCATCACCTCGCAAGTGAATCGTTGTTTCTCAAAGAGAAAAACAGAGCTTGGAAATGCATTTATAGGATTGGATAAGATAGATGATAATAATATCATCATTTACTTTCACGATTTTATACCAACTGATTTCTTCAGCTCAACGTTTGAAGAGTACGGTCATTATTTCGATGCGAGTTTCTTTGGTATAACCTACGCATTCACAAGGGTAGTAGAATAAACAAAACAGAAGAAAAACTTCATTAAAAATATAAGCCAATTAATTCATCTTATCACGAATTAATTGGCTTTTTTATATCTAATCATTTTATAGATTATATCTATTTCCGCAGTGCCTTCTCAATCGTAAACAATCGGTAATCATACTCCTCTTGCATTTCCCGGTTAGGTGCTACTGATTTCGCTCTCGTAAACTCACTTTTCAAATCCAACAGACAGCCATACCAGAATGGAGCCCGTTCAGGAGCAGAAGAATAAGGAATGCTCTCAATTGCCGTCATCCCCCGGTAAGGACAGACAGTCTGAATAGTCAGTTTAGAAGAAGCATTAGCTGTCTCATCTTTCCCTTTCGGCACATTTACATTCGACCAAGAAATGACAAAACTCAGCAATTGTCCCTGTAAGAAACGTTTCCAGTCGTCAGGCTCCTTTCCTGCCCTTGTTTCCTTGAAAAGATGATTCTTCAAATCTTCAACAGCCTGCTGTTGCGTATAAGGGTCACTCGATTTGCTTTCGCTAAGCCAAAGGTTATTGAGCTGTATTAATAGCAAATTGGCGAAAAACTTCTGTGAATAGTCAGCAGCGCTACCTGTCAGCGCACAATGATTCAACAGTTCCCGATTGTCCAACCAGTTCATTTGACTGATAGCTTCCATCATCCACTGGTACGAACGACGTTGCAACTCTTTGGATACCGGTTGATAAGAAGGGTAACTATCCCCTTGATAACTGTCATTCAAATAGATTCCACCAACTTGCTGCAATACATGCTTCACGTATTCATCCGCCTGATTGATAATTTCTCCATATAGTGAGGCTCGTTTTTCATAGTTGAAATCTTCCTTGTCTAACCATTGGTTTGCATTCGCCACTACTTTACCCAAATTCTCAAAAGCAATGGTTGCCGCACGAATAGCATCATTTCCCAAATCCATCTCCATTCCGCGAGGATCATAATAAGCTTTCCTGCTCTGCGGACGTTTAAAAAGCAATAATGGGTTCTGATTCCGTTCAGAAACCAGTTTCCGCAGATCCGGCAATTCTTCTTGCGGTGTTTTCTTATTCATAGGCTGATAAAGATAACGAATCGCCCAATGGTCATATTCTCCCAGTACTTGTTGCGTCAAAGGTATATCAGTACTATAATTATCAACCGAAAGTAAATAGTTCATCGGCAACTTATCCATGACTGACGCAGACAACCCATGTTGTTTTACAAACTCTTTCGATTGGAGCGAATCAACCGGATAAGCAATAGATCCTGCCATATTATCCGTCAACCCCAAACAATGCCCCCAATGCCTCAACAACAACGAAGTCAATGCTTCTTCCACCAAATCTTCATCCGGCATCAATGTACGGGCTTTCTCGTTAAAGGAAGCTGTCTGCAAGAAATAATTCAGCTGAATTTTCGAAGCTAAATTATGAGGGATATAAATATTGGCACTTATTATTTCTCCTGTCAACGGATCACTCCAATAATTATCCGTAATCTGACCGGAAGGTGAAACGACATACCGGATACAAGACTTAGTAATACTGTTGGCATCAAATCCTATATCTTTAGGGTAAGGTTTCACATCTAACGCATTAGAAAAACCTATTTTCTGAAAGCTTTTGTTCCATATCTCAGCGCTACGATACACACACTTCTGCCATTTTTCAGGCAACAGCGTATCCACATAGAAAACAACAGGTTTATCAACAGCCAGGTTCCAGCGATTCACCCAATACTGTATGTTGCTGCCTTGCTCCTTATCCGAAAAATTCACCTTGCCGCTCCATAAAGTTCCGATACGAGGATCAGCCAAACGAGGACAATAATCCCCATCTTCCGGTAATAACATAAAAGTACGCTTCACAACTGCGCTGAAGGGAATATTTTCTGCTATCGGAAAAATACCGAATAATGACATCGCTAATTCATAGCTCATATAGCATGAAATAGATACATTATCTGGATAAGAAGCTATTCCGGATATCATTGATTGTTTCTGTTTGAAAGAGGCTTTACGCTTCACCCAGCCCCCCATCGTATTGTATGCTTTCGGATCAATCGGATTCATGTATTTATCATCCTGAAAAACATAAGATGTAACGTCAATCACCAAAGCGCTGTCCGGAGAATAAGCCTTTATAGAAAACTGATTTAAAATGACATCACTGAAACTTTTTTTCAGCGCATCTCCAATACGGGAATCTTGTTCTGTCACCGGACGGTCCGCTACCTGATATAACCTAACCAAAGAATCGGACCGGCAGAATTTCACTTGTAAAGGTGCAACAGGGCAAAAGCCAACAGATGATTCCTGAGGGTTACTTAGTTTATCGACTACACCTCCCATCAGCAAACGTTTACCCAACACATCTCTGGGTATTTCCATATATACTTTATCGTCTACCCAATAAAGATTCATCAGTCCTTTAGTTTCGACGCTATTCGGTTTATCCTTCAACAGTTTTTCGTATGCGCTTTTGGGTTTAACCTGCTCTATTTTCCCTTTTTTCTTTTTTTTGGCAACAGCCTCCAAAGGAGAAAAGACAAACACACCAAATACTGATAAAAAGAGCAAAAAGATATATTTATTCTTCATAATCATCTGTTTAATGCATTATTCATTTGATGAAGCAATAACTGATAATGAAGCCGCGTATCTTTATCAACATGTTGCTTCCGGCTGTTTAATAAATTACGTATGCGCAGGAAATAACCATAACACATACTATCCTGGTTTTTGGGAATAAAATACTCTGCCATTGGTTCGTCAAATCCAGCCACTGGATTAAACATACGCCCCAGATCGGACGCACAACAACATCCTTTATGCCCTACACCTGTTTTATGATGAAAAGCAGCTAACTGCCCCCATGCATCTTCTTCACTTTTCAATGATTTAGTATCTTTACTCAATCGGATTCCGGCAGTCGAAGCCAGGTGTTTGATAAACAAATTCTGCAGTTTCATTTGAGCAGCACTTAATTTACGTCCTTGTATAGTAGGATTCCATATATATGTATAAATATCATTCATACATTCATCAACATCATATCCTTCTTCTTTACCGGCTTTTAATGCCGAGAATTCTACCCGGGCAGGAGCTTTCATCAATAATTTCATCATTACATCCCGCAAAGCCTCCGATGGCTTCCCTACCATAGGCAGTACCTTCAGCACATTTTCATCATCCAGCCAATCCAAGGTCGCCAATTGCTCCAAAAAGTAATTCATTGCCTCTTTCTGCTTCTCTTTAGGTTCAACCTGCAAGGCTTCCACCTTATCACCAACCAATTTTTCATGCAAATAGATTCCTCCTATATTATGATATACATGCAACATATAAGTCAGATATTGCATGATTATACCATCGTAAATATCCGACCGATGTGTATAATCCACATCTTCTTCTCCTAGCCATTGATTCAGATTAGCCAGAATGTATTTCAGATTTTTCACTCCATATCGGGTTGCTTTCACTGCATCATCACCCAAATCTTCCGTTTGAGAACGAGGGTCGAGTATATCCGACTGCTGCTTGCCATACCGATATACAGGATTATCTGATAAATCCGTAATCCACTTCGAAGTGATGGCATATTCCTCTTCCGGAGTTTTAGCTTCCGGCACAGGTGTATAATTCCAGCGAATCAGATAATCGTCATACAAACCAAAATATGGCGGCATCATACGTACTCCCCGTTCCATATCACCAGGTTGTGCCACATAATTAAAACGCGCGTAATCCATAATGGAAGTGGTAGTACCATGCTTCTGCGTAAATGAAGGAGAACGGAGCGAATCTACGGGAATTACGGAAGAAGCACTCATATTATGCATAAATCCCAAACAATGACCCACTTCGTGAGAAACGACATAACGTAAAGCATCGTCCATCACCTCTCTTGGAATTACTTTATGACGTACACGCTTATCGGCTTGAGCAGTTTGAATAAACAGCCAATTATTCAACAATTTTATGACGTTATGGTACAGATATACCGAAGCATTCAATATTTCTCCACTACGAGGGTCAACCCACGATGGTCCCATTGCATTCTCAATCCCTATCGGAGCATAACGGATACATGAATATTTCAAATTATCCGCATCAAATTCCGGATCGTCTTTCGGAAATTCTTTAGCCTGGATAGCTTGTGTAAAACCGATTTTTTCAAATGGCTCATTCCATTGATTGACAGCTTCAAATATAGATGCTTTCCAACTTTCAGGAAAACAACTGTCTACGTAGAATACAATCGGTTTAATAGGAGTCACTTTCTTCCCTTCAATATAACCTCTCAAATCTGAAGGTTCCAAACGCCAACGATTTGCATAATAGATAGAACGAGTTGTCTGTTTAGCAGCTGAATATTCATTTTTCATTGTAGGAAAAATGCCAATTCTGCTATCCATCAATCGGGGACGATAAGGAATCGTATCCAATAATATAATCGAACGGGTTACCTTTGCGGTCAGAGGTTCGTCTTTTATGTCTTTCCCTTTGCCCCCAGTCAACGAATAAGTATAATTCAAGCAACTACGGACTGATATGTTATCTTCAAAAGCCTTAAAACCATCAATAAATGATTTGTTACTTTGAAATGAGGTCAAACGTTTACGTCCCCCTGATGTATTCACGCTGTATTTATCGAACGGGGACATTAATTTATTGTCACTTACAAAGAAATCGGTAACATCAAAAACAACTGCCGTACTGTCGTTATTATAAGCCGAAATATCAAATACTTGCAGAATGGCATTCATATTACTCATCTCAATAGCTGCCTTCAATCGGTGACCATTGTCATCACCCACATTATTGGTCTGCACTGCCGACAAGCAGACTTTATTATTCAATTTCTCAAAACGAAAATGAAGAGGTTCGGTAGGTTTCGAACCAATAATAGCATTCTTATTATCACTAATTTCTGTTACTGTAGAACCTAGTAACATATCACGTTGCAACATTAATAAGGGAAGTTCAAAATAAACTTTCTCCTTTACTTTATGTACAGTGATAAAACCTTCTGCTTTTGAATGATTAGATGAGAACAGTTTATCATAAGCAGTTTTTTCTTTCTCAACAGACTCCTTCTTTTTTGACTTTTTGCGTTTAAAAGAAATAGCATTTGCTGATACACTCCCTCCTAGTATAGAAAACACCAAAAGAGCCACCCAAATTCTTTTCATTTTGATAATAGTGTTAATTCATATTCTGTAATAGGATACAAATTTAAGAATTATAAAGAATTAACTCCAATAAAATCGACTTTTCCTCCAGAAAAACTACACAATATTTTTTGTAATACATCAACCTATAAATTACACTTCACTTATAAACTGCTCAAAACTATATTTAAAATCCTCATTCAATATTAGCTTATACTCCTTGGTGAATTGATCAAATGCAGTATATGCCATTCCCATACGTTTCAAATCCACTAAAGCACGGCACTTAACGCGAACAGACTCTTCATCTAATGAATCAAATCGCAGAATACAATTTGAGATTTGTATTCTCAAGTTATCATTTCCTACAAATTGCTTGCTATCTCTTAACCGACTCAGAAGATCAATCATTGAATCGGAATAATCTGCTTTAAAACTATCTACCCAATCAAATTGCATATTAGGAAGCAATTGACCAAATGAAGCCAGACTCAATAATTTTTCTAGATCTTCCTTATGGACCACATCTAAAGGCGCCATCTTTTGCATCAATTGATTTGCTATAGTATAATCATTATATACATGCCCCTTATTAAGAAAGTACCAATAACCATTTGCTGATGATATCTCCGTATCTCCTACCTCTTCCAACAAAAGACGTATCTTACGTATATTTACACTACGGTTATTAGAGAAACTCTCCTCGGACTTATCATACCACAACAATTCTTTTAACTTGATATTAGAAATCCCCTTATTATTCTGATTGGAATAAAGAATAATAACAGATAATAATTGACGCATAATAGGCGTAAATTTTCCGGTAATGTCTTTTAAATCCCGATTAATAACCTGAAATCCGTTTAGCATATAAATTCCTGGTGTGGTGTTCAATACAGGAGCTTCAAACGAGGAATATAGGTGGTCATTTTCTTGAATTTCTTTTTCACTATTTATATCTGAAACAACCCCTTCTTCTTTTTCACAAATATCTTGTTGTGAAATAGATATAGCTTCTTTCTTATCATGCTTTCTGCTATTCTTTAATCTCCACCCAATTCCCCCTAAACCTGCTACACAAATACATATAAACAGTAATTTCCACCAAGTCCCCCTGTTTTCCTGTACTGTTATATTTTGAATAGGCAACACTGGAGATGCAATAGAATAAATATTAGCTTCATAATTATTCCCCTCTACTTGGTGAACTGTTACAGCGTAATAACATTTTTCTGAAGCAAGATAAATTAAATCTGCATGAGAATTAACATCTAAGAAAGTATAAGGTATTGTATCACCTAAAACAGTTTCTTGTCCATTCTCCAAATTTAAATCTTTCAAAACTAGAGAAGATAGAAAACGACCTGAAGAAAAAAACAATCCTTTTGCATGTTCACCTTTTTCTATTTCATCAACTATCAACGTAGAAGCAGCTACCTCATCACAAAGATTCTCCGGCATAGCCCACTTTTTTTCCAAAGAATAATCATTCAAGTTCAATTTATACAAATCCTTATAATGAACGACCCCATACTCCTGTTTGCCCAAGTCATTTCCCAATCCTCCATAAATATAAACCAGCGAATCGGTCTTCCCTATGGCACTCAAATAGCGAGGAGTAATCACATCCGGCAACTCTCCCTTTATCACTTCACCCGATAGAGATATTCTATTCAACTCACGGGTATACAAATGAAATCCATATCCCAGAATTTGTACAATTGATGAATCTTTTGGATTGAAAAACCGATTATGTTGTGTATAAGAAGACTGCCTTTTCCGTTGGATAGGAATAGACCAACTTTTTGTTTGAAAATTGAAGAAAGACAAATTCTCCCCATCAGGCTTCTCAAAGTCATAATAAACCAACTGACTACCTTTATCTTTCAAAGGAACAAAAAGAAACTGGTTAGTGATCCGATTTACATCAACCAATGGCGAGAAAACATATTCTTTTGTTGTACTCCGTATTAAATCATATTTGACAATACGATCTTTTGCAATAAAATAACATGCCGACTGATCTTCACACGGGACAGGAAAAGTCTTGGATGAAAAAGATAACGTTTTCTTATGTTTCCAATACATATGACTATTAATAATCCATTCCGGATTTGATATAAAAGCTGTCATCTGCCGAAACTTGTCCTGAAGCAAAGTGTCAGATACTGCTTGCTCCAACGACCATTCATATTTTATGCTCCCAGGTTCCAGACCGATCTGTACATCTTTCAAAATAATAGGTGCCACGTCCGAAGTTGTGTAAGAAGCTAATTTATTAGCACCAAAGCAGACTTTAACAGAATGATTATCCGGGGCAGCAACTTTCTCTTTAGAAATAAGAGAACCATTATTTCTGACATATAACGTATCATTTTTATACTCCAATTCTATCTTTATCCTATTCCACTCATGAATATCGATAGTCGCAGAAGAATGTATCTTTCCTAAATATTGCTGGTCTTTAATCAAACACAAATAAGGCTCTTCGTTCACAGGATTAACCAATATCAGATTGAGGCTATTTTTATTGTCAACAATCATACGGCATACATAACCAAAATGCTCGCCTTTTTCCCTAATCTTCAAATCAAAAGAAACAGATAAATAATCTTTGAATCTCACTCCCTGATTGCCGGACGGTATGATGAATGAAGTACGTTCATCTTTTGAATATTCATAAGCACGAAAAGAAAGGCCTCCGATATTTTCACCACCCCAAGTGACTATAGTCTTCGAGATAAATAAAATATAAAATAACAGTCGGATATATTTCATAGCAAAAGCTTATTTGAAGCAAAGATATAAAAAATATGTTTTTTCAATCTTAGGATATTAAAATAATATAGTTACTCTGCACCAATAACGAAATATATCCGGCTATTATACTCCACATCCCTATCGAACCGGCATCCGGGACGAACGCAGTTCTCCTCTCAAATATTTAGCAGCTTCACCTGCCAGCCAAAGATAATGATCGGGTGCTTCTCCTTCATAAGTTATAAAAGAACTTTCACCCACCGGAGGTGTATTTGTACATTTAAAGAAAGCTGTCCCCTCATCTATCTCATCAAACATTGCCAAATAAAGGCTTTCTGCTCCTGCATCTACAGCACCTTTTACCTGTTTCCAGAAGAAACGTCCCCCTAATCTCGGAATCATGTTTTGCGGAGCATCCTTTTTCATGTTATGCCAACTAAAGCCCGGAAACAACACCGGTATATAATCTTTACCATTCGCTTTGCACCACTTTATATCTTCCTCTATCGATTTACGATATGGCTCATACGTATTATTATCAAAACGTCCTACCAACCATGGATGGACAATATCCGCCTGTTTTACCAGTTCAAGTAATCTCGTATCAGAAACAGCATCTATCGTTAATGTCCGCCAATGAGTAGGTACACCTACCAATATGGAACAACCTTCACTCTTCAGGAAATCAATGATTTTCTTTACCTGCTCATATCCATATTTACGGCGATCATTAAACCCTATTCCCCAAACAGCAACTAACGGTTTACCATGATGATAAACATAATGATTGTTGTTCCGGGAAACTAGTTTATACTTCTCACACAGCTCTTTCCAGTCACGTATCAATATATCTTCTTCACCGGCTTCCATACCGGAAAGGTCATACATCAGGCAAATTGCCCGGTCATACTTTTCCGCCGAAAGAACAGCATTATTCAGTATCTTATTATAATTATCCTTCCCTTTCTGATTTCGTATAGAAACAACAAAACGTTGCATAAATACCCCATCAATTCCATATTGCTTCATCCATTTAAAATGCAGATCTGTAGTAGAAGCATCATACGAACTAAAAACCTTTGCTGGTGTCTCATCAGGTAACTTAAAAGCCGTTTCATAGGTTTTCTCATATTCAGAAACATCCGGCCAAAGATCAATGGTACACTTGCCCGGTTTGAACTCTTTTTCTTTTTCAAAATGTTTCCAACCCAAACCAGCACCGTCTTCAGGAGTATTAAACCAACCCTGATACCCTGCCATCACTAAATTCTTTATTGATTTGAAACGGACACGACTCATCGACTCCGTCGTTTTTGTCGCCGGATCAGACATCACCACCTCTTTAGGAAGTTGATTTAAGGCAATAAATTCACTGATAAACCGATCCGGATATACTTTCACAAGATTCATCCCTTGATACCCTGTCCCCAGCACCTTTCCTACCGGACCTATCGTTATCATTTCCATATCGTCCACCTTTCCATAAGCATTGTTATGTAAATGCCCCGCAAATATTGCGTTTACTCCATATTTCTGAAACAAACGCACATATTTCTCTCGCATAGGCAAAGAGAAATTCGAATAATTCACAGGTTCATCCATCCGCTTTAGAAAAACAGAGCAATGGGTAAAAACAAACTTGAATCTGGCATCCTTCGTTTTCTGTAATTCCTGTTCCAGCCACTTAAATTGAACTTCTTCCCTCTCCTTGTCCTCCTCTTTTATTATATTTGAATCAATACCTATAAATGCACAATCACCATACCTGAATGAAAAATGGGTTTCTCCGTAGTTTTTTTTATAATTATCTATAGAAGCTCGGCTGACCTTACCTATATCGTGATTTCCCGGAATCATATAAACCTTTACTGAAGAGTCTATTTGAGCAATCATCGACTTATAAGCAGCAATCTGTTCCTTACTCTTCGAATTATTTACAAAATCACCGGTTATCACCACAAACGGAGGTTTTAACTGATTTATAGCTGTCACAGCCTTATTCATAGCCTCTGTTTCTGCCGAAATACTCTTATTATTATCCATGAAGCCAAATTGGGGATCACTTAATTGCAAAAAGAAAAAGGGAGCAGAATCCGCAGCTATCCCATGAGATACAAAAACAGCCAAGAGAAAACAAACGACCGATATTATTTTCTTTCTCATAAATTATTTATTGTTATCACGAGATACGACGATCTGCCTGATGTGTCGTATCCCGTTATTAATAACTATTACTTCTTAAATTGATTTCTGGTTATCTTCAGAAATTCTGATTTGTTTTCCTCCGTCGGTTCCAAATTCGTTCCTTTCTGGTAATTATTCCATGAATTGACTAACACAATGTTTTTACTTCCGATATTCCGTTTAGCCACATTACAGAAATTAATATAATCAGCAGTCTCTCCATCTTGCCCGAAAGTATATTTATAACTTGAAGTTGAATTGATACGGTCATTATAAGAAGGAAAGATACAAGGAACAAAGTCTGTATTCCATTTGGCTATTGTAGCCTTCCAATTGGCCCAATTCAAATCAACAAAACTGAAAAAGGCATAATAACGGTCATACATATTCGTTGACCAGTCGTTCACTGTCACTCCATCAAAAGAAGCAATCTGATGTTCCTCATAATTCACCGGAGCTACCCAACCGGTAGTAAATTCTCCAATCGTATAAAGATCATACCCCAATTCTGATACAGCCTTCTTTAATGCCGGGATGACCAAAGAATAATCAATACTCTTCAATGCAGAAGAAGAAAGGTTAGACGGAGTTATTAGAATAACCGGTCTTCCGTTCATTTTATAATAGGCCTCATCATTAAATAAAGGCACTAAAGTATTCGTAAAGTCATTGATCATCTTATTCAAATTCTCTTCCTCTTGAAGCGGTTTGTCATTAGATACTTTCAGATGTTTGGTGTTATAATTGATCACCAAGCGGACTTTTGCATTGGTTGCCTTACGTACAGACTTAAAGTTTGTAATCAATGTATTATCTGCTGAAGCAGCATCCCAAGTAACTATCAGAAAGTCCAAGGCAGCCTCATCCGCCCAAGCAAGCTGTTGCTGTAACACTCCACTAGTTGTAGACAAATATTCACCCAACAAAGGAGTACCGGCATATATTTTCTTACCGGACTTTAACCAGCTGGAAGAGGAAGTTATATTGGTATAATAAGCACCGACTATCGCATCCACAGGTAAATCCGTCTGTGGTATATCATACACATATTTGCTCTTATCAGGAGCCAAATGATCGTCTTTATCACAAGATACAGCTAACAAAGCGATGAATCCGAGCAATATAATAGTTATCTTTTTCATATCCTTCATTTTTTAATTATTCGTCAAATAAGGGTTAGTCTTAGTCGGCAATGCAAACCATAACTTAGTCGACATTGCATCTTGTCCACCATCGAGATTTGCAATACCTTTCGTCAATTCATATTCATTGTTTGTTTTCTCGCTATCGGGATATACCAATCGCTGTGGAATATAAGCATAAGGATTATCCTTGGTGCCGGCATTCACAGCACCATATCCGGTTTCCGGCTGGAAATGCGGCGGAAATTCCAATACTTGGCTACGGCGAATCAGTGTCCACGCATCCAACGATTGATAAAACATAGCTATATATTGCTGCATGATAATCTGACGATAAATCGGATCAGGTTCATCAGAAGTAATAGCAGAAGATACAATGCCGATAAAATCTTTATAATAATCTTCACCTTCTTCTGTGACTGTGAGATCTGTCAATGTATTCCATTTAATTCCTGGAGTCTGAAGATAATTATTCACTTTTCCACCATCTACGCCATATTGAGCCATTGAAGCGTTCACACCCGCATTGTAATAAGCCTCGGCTGTTTGCGAACCACTTCCCAAACCTTTATGAACCAATTCACTTTTCAACAGGCACACTTCTGCATAATTCATAATTACCTCTGCATAACTTTGCTCCGTGAATTTATCCTGTAATTGAGAGTAATCATCAGCCGTCTTTCCACTATGCGGATTGGGAGACAAGCTGACTCCCGAAGGCAAATTAGAAACTTTCGGTTGTCCCCAATAAGGTGCCCAATGGAAGTTATCAGGCATAGAAGCAGCATTGGCAGGAGTGAAAAATTTCTCCAACCGCGGATCAGCATAGGGAGCCATATACATCAGAATCGATTCGCCGGCAGAGTGAAGCTTATCCAAATTACTTTCACGGTTGATGACCAGATAATCATAAAAATAATTTCTTGTATCTGCATTATCTCCCCATTGCAAAAGACAATTATCTTCATTACTTGTCATCAAGTTCTGTTCATTTTCCATAAGTTCATCAATCACTTCAGTCGCTTTCGAACGGTCAGCATTACAAATACGAACGGCCAAACGCAAACGTAGTGAATTGGCAAACTTCTTCCATTTCAATAAGTCGCTGGATTTCTGTCCTGAAGGAAAAATAGGGTCTGCTTTATAAACATCTCCATCCATCTTCAACCCGTCGGCACATGCTTTCAAATCATTCAGCATAGCATAATAAATATCCGATTCCTTATCGTAAGGCACTCTCTCGCCGGCATTAAAAGCCTGACTTTTAGGAATACCTCCCCAAATAGAAACTGCTTGTGAAAAAAGATAATTTTCCCATATTTTAGCAATAAGTACACGATTGTGATATTGCTCGTCATTTTCCATTTGCGTTTGTATAAAGTGAACAGGAAAAATAGCATAGTTATATACATTCTTCCAATATGAATCATTGGTTGAACCTTGATTTCCATACCGTTGTACCTGTCCACCGGTAGCTCCACCATAATAATGGCTATAGTTGGCCAACAACACTTTTTTCATGCTTCCGCAAAAAGCATTCAGCGTATAATAAGAACTCGTATTGAACAAATATTCAGGATTAATTTCATTAAGTTCATTGGGATTGGCATTGGCAGATTCAAAGTCATTCGTACACGAAACGAAAGAAATGGCCATTGCAGCAAAACCGGCTAATAATATTTTAATCTGTTTCATAATATTCTATCTTTAGAAGGTTAGTTTAATATCAAATCCGACAGAAGATACGGGCGGCATTCCTCCATATTCTATACCTTGAGCATTTCCTGATGAAGAAGAAGCCTCCGGATCTATGCCTTTAGGAGTATTTTGATGAAGAATAGCCAAATTACGTCCTACCACAGCCAGTCGTAGACCACTAATCGGCAATTTCTTTATGATAGACTTCGGAAGACTGTAGGCAACAGAGAGTTCACGGAATTTAATATAGGAAGCATCAAATACAGATCTTTCATCAAAACTGGCATAGCGGTTATTAGGTTTGACAAACAAGAGACAAGGCGTTCCGTCTTCAAAATAAGCGTCCGGATATTGATAACCGGAAGTTGCCTTCGCGCTACTCTCACCATAAATCACATTACTCAAATAATATCCTTCACGTCCTTCGGCAGATTCGGCAACAACACCGGCTGTCGTCGCTCTATTCCATGTTCCCGAATAAAGAGTTCCTCCAATACGTGCATCAAACAAGAAACTAACTGTAAAATTCTGGATTCTGAAATTGCTTCCAAAACTTCCCGTCCATTTCGGCTCGGCACAGCCTAAATATTGCGTATTATCCGTTACCAATATTTTACCTGAAGAATCAACTAATTTACGTCCCTGGTCATCACGTTTCCAAGCACGTCCCTGAATGACTCCATAAGGCATGCCTTCTTCCAACATGATACTGACATTACTTGATTTCAATAATTGCACATTAGGATTTCCGTCCACTACCTTAATTACTTTCGACCGATTACGCGCCCAGTTGATATTCGCATTCCATTCAAACAATTTGGTCTTGACGGGAGTAGCAGACAACACAACTTCCCATCCTTGATTACGTACATGACCTGTATTCAAGAATTTAAAACTATAACCGCTAGGCACCGGCAAAGCGACTTTCGTTATCAAGTCATAGGCATCAGAACGATAATAAGTTACATCTACACCCAAACGATTATGGAAAAAGCGGAGATCAGCTCCAAGTTCCAAAGAACGGTTACGTTCCGGCAAAAGTTGATCATTATTTAAAGTTGTACTAATGGTTTGCAAAGGTGAACCATTATAAATGCTACCCAACTTATAGGTTTGATTAATCCGATATGGATCTGTGTCAGAACCGGCATAAGCAAAAGAAGCACGAATCTTACCGAACGACAAGATAGGTGATTTGATCTTAAATGCATCGGTAAAAATAAACGTAGCACCAAAAGAAGGATAAAAATAAGAGCAATTATCCAGTGGTAAAGTAGACGACCAGTCATTGCGGGCCGTTACATCTAAATAAACATAACTATTGTAACCTAATGACACCGAGCCGTAAGCAGAACGGATTATCTTCTTAGATTGCAGTTGAGTGGCACTAGGATACTCATTCGAGTTAGAAATATTCTTGAAATCAGGAACCAATATACTATTCACACTTTCCGTTCTTTTCTCCGAGTTGCGTTCATATCGGCTAATACCGGCAATGGCATTGACTGATATTTTATGAAATGTTTTATTATACATCAATAAAGCTTCAAAGTTAGTAGAAGTACTGTTATTGATCCAGTTCTTCATACCACCGTCCACATCACTACGTGCACCCAGATTAAAGAACTCCATTCCTTTCCACCAATAAGCATCCAGTCCGGCTTTACCTACCGCCTTCAAGCCCGGAAGTAATTTTACTTCCAGATTCATCGATCCGCTCACCCTGTCACGCGTGTCAGAGTTCGTATTTTCATAAATATTCCAATACGGATTATAACCACGTTCACCAATCGGAATCATTTCATTTCCATTTTCATCCTTATAATGTTTCAATACATCAATAGAAAGCGAACGAGGAAGAGTAACAAACGCATATATAGGATTCTTATCCGAACCATTCATATATTGACGGTTGTCTACCTTTTCATGTGAGTAAGTCATTTTAGAATCTAAAGTCATCCATTTGGTAATCGTATTCATCAACCGGAGATTGAATATATCTTTAAAGCTTTCATTGATACCGTGTACTACACTATTCCCCTTACTTCTCGTATACGATACGCGATAATTATTCTTTTTCGAACCACCTTCCACAGCCAATGTATGTGTGTACCGATGGGCGGTTTCGTAGAAATCCTTCACATTGTCCGGATGTGAAGAATGAGTAGTAAGTACACCGTCATGTCCATAGATAACCTGATCCCACAAAGGTGCTCCCCAGCTACGCAATTTAGCACCTGCAGAAGAATTATAACCACTGAAATTCGGTAAATCTGTTTGCAACCTGTTACCATTAGGTTGAAGCGTCAATTTATGGTCAAGCAAATAAGAGTTCTCTCCTGTTCCCCAACCATTCTGATAATCTAAAAACTGGTTCACTTTTTCAAATTGAAAATTTCCGCTATAAGATACTTTTGTTTTTTCGAATGTGCTCGAACGTTTAGTTGTCACCAATACAACCCCCTGTGCTGCACGCGAACCATAAAGTGCAGCAGCATTCGGTCCCTTCAGGATTTCAATGCTTTCAATATCATCCGGATTGATATCCGCTACCGGATTACCAAGGTCGGTAGAACCTGTACCACCATCAACGGTCACACTTGTATCACCCGGTTCGTTTTCAATAATCATACCATCAATCACGAATACGGGCTGTGAGTTTTCAGTCAGTGAGCTTGTTCCGCGAATAACAATACGCGCACTACCATTGCTCGTTCCCGGAGGAGTAATGGTAACCCCCGCCACCTTACCGGAAAGAGAAGATATCAGATTGCCACTACTATTTTCTGCCAAGGCTTCCGCATTTACACTCTGCCGTGAATAATTAAGACTCTTAGCTTCACGCGTCACTCCGAGAGCGGTAACAACCACTTCATCAAGAGCCTTCGCCGTGCTGGCCAAAGATACATTGATATGAGTCAAACCGGTAATTTTAGCCGTTTTCGTCTCCATTCCGACATACGAAAATTTCAATTCTTGACATCCATTAGGCACATTAAGTGTAAACATACCATTTATATCGGTAATTGTACCTACCGATTTAGCGTTCGTCTTACCATCCGGATCAACAGCTACCACCGTAGCTCCTATGATAGGCATTCCATCCGCAGCATCTGTCACTTTACCCGTTATACGCTTTCCTTGCGCATAACCCGATACACTTATTACTAAAAAGAATAAGAATAGGAAGTAGTTTTTCATAATACTTAATTATTAAATTAAAGAATACAGTATTGATTAATGCATTAAAGATGAACCAAAGATATTTTATTGTGATTAATATTAGATTAATATTCTCTTAATGACGGGACTTTACAAAAAAAATATTTGTAGAAGATAGATTTTAAGGTTACATTAAGTTTTCATTAATCAAACCATCCTATATTTACAGCAAATCTAATTAAAACCATCGAAAAATAAAAAAATCTGTTTATGTACAAGAGAAAATTCATTCCGTTAGTACTGTTAATGATTTTAATCGTCAATGGATGCAGCAACAAGCAAGAGGTAGTGTTAACTCCGGTTGACTATGTAAATCCTTATATGGGGAATATCAGCCATTTGTTAGTTCCTACTTACCCAACTGTCCATCTTCCCAATAGTATGCTCCGCATCTATCCGGAAAGAGCAGATTACACCTCTGATAAAATAAAAGGCTTACCGGTCATTGTCACCTCGCATCGAGGAAAGTCTGCATTCAGCCTGTCTTTCTATCAGGGAGCAGAGAGCGGATTACAACCGGTATATTACTATTGTTATGATAATGAAGTGATAAAACCCTATTCCTATTCTTCCTATTTTGAAGAAGAAGAGGTTTCCACTAAATTTGCTCCCTCCCACCAGGCAGGAATCTATGAACTAAGTTTCCGGAAAAACGATGCTCCATATTTAATACTTAGTACTACCAATGGTGAGCTTAAAACTACGGAGAATACCATTTCCGGTTATCAGAACATAGATCATCAAACCAAAGTATATGTTTATATGGAGACTTCCGCACTACCGGAAAAAACGATGACTGTCAGCAAAGAAGAAATAAATCACAGCCACACTGCCATAAAAGGCAAGAACGTGGGTATCGCTCTCTTATATTCAACAGATATAAAAACAATCAAAGTTCGCTACGGCATTTCCTTCATTGATGAAAAGCAAGCAAAAGCCAACCTACAGCGGGAAATAAAAGATTATGATGTGGAAAACCAAATGAACATTGCCAAAAACATCTGGAACCAAACATTAAGTAAAATCAAAGTGGAAGGAATAGACGAAAATGCAAAAGCAATATTTTATACTTCCCTCTACCGGACTTACGAACGGATGATTTGCCTTTCGGAAGACAACCGCTATTACAGTGCTTTCGACAACAGTATCCACAAAGATTCTGTCCCATTTTATACCGACGATTGGATTTGGGACACGTATAGAGCAGTCCACCCCTTACGTGTCATCATCGAACCACAAATGGAAGCTGACATGATTCAGTCTTTTATCAGAATGGCACAGCAAATGGAACATAACTGGATGCCTACATTTCCTGAAGTTACGGGAGACAGTCGTAGAATGAATTCCAATCACGGTGTAGCCACTGTTATTGATTCATATATAAAAGGAATCCGTAACTTTGATTTATCAGCTGCTTACGAAGCCTGCAAACTTGGTATTACAGAAAAAACGTTAGCCCCATGGTCAGGCATAAAGGGAGGTAAAATCACAAAATTCTATTGGGAAAACGGATATTTACCGGCATTGGCACCGGGAGAACAAGAAACAGCTGACGAAGTACACCCATTTGAAAAACGCCAACCAGTAGCCGTCACTCTAGGTACGTCTTACGATGAATGGTGCCTGGCACAAATAGCCAAACAACTTGGGTATGAGAAAGACTATAACTACTTTCTACAAGGGAGTAAAAACTATCGGAATATTTTCAATCCTGAAACAAAATTCTTCCATCCCAAAAATGCAAAAGGCGAATTCATAGAACCCTTTGATTATGCCACTGCCGGCGGATTAGGTGCTCGTGAAGCATACGGCGAGAATAACGGTTGGATATACCGATGGGATGTTCCCCATAATATTGCTGATTTAATTGAACTAATGGGAGGGAAAGAAGCATTCAGAAATAATCTTGAAACGATGTATAATACCCCATTGGGCGAAGCCAAATATGTATTTTATGCGCAATTACCGGATCATACGGGTAATGTAGGCCAATTTTCAATGGCTAATGAACCCAGTATGCACATTCCTTACCTATACAATTATATAGGAGAACCTTGGAGAACTCAAAAAAGAGTAAGGACATTGCTCGATGAATGGTTTAGAAATGACCTGATGGGACTCCCGGGCGACGAAGATGGTGGAGGAATGTCAGCATTTGTAGTCTTCTCCATGCTAGGTTTCTATCCTATTACTCCTGGTTTGCCTATTTATGTCATCGGAACTCCTATGTTCGAAAGAGCAGTTATTGAAACAGAAGCCGGCAAATCATTCGAAGTCATTGCGCACAACTATTCGCCGACAAATAAATATATCCAATCAGCCAAATTAAATGGCAAAGATTGGAACCAGTCCTGGTTCGAACATAAAGAACTGATGAATGGCGGCAAACTGGAATTTACAATGGGAAACACTCCCAATAAGAATTGGGCGGCAGACAGTGTGCCCCCTTCTTTTGAAATGAATAAATAACAGAATATGAATAAAATATTATTTGTCCTTTTATCGCTTTTGACTTCTCTGCAATCATACTCCCAAGAGCAAAATGAAAAAGAAGTTTCATTTCTCTTGTTAGGAGATATACACTATGATTTATTGGAAGATCACGATATGGAATGGTTATCCACCAAACCGGATGATCTGCGCCAAGTTACCAAAGAATATTCAATATTCACGAAAAATACATGGCCGGAATTCTCCCGGATAATCAGCGGGAAAGTTCAAAAACACCAGCCGTCAATAAAAGCCGTTCTGCAAATGGGGGACTTGTCAGAAGGACTGGCCGGTTCTCCACAAAAAGCAATACAGATGGCTAACAATGCCTTTAAAGCTGTCAACAAAATGAATCTGAAAGTACCTTTCATTATGACTAAAGGTAATCATGATATCACAGGGCCAGGGGCTAAAGAAGCTTTTGAAAAAGTATACTTACCCAATATGGCAAGGTTAGCAGGACATCCATCCTTACAGTCAGCCAATTACACTACTACTCTTGATGATGTATTATTTGTGTGTTATGATCCATGGGATCGGAATCCGGAAGGACTACAACAATTAGAAAAGTCACTAGCCGGTTCGAAGGCTACTTACAAGTTTGTCATGTTACACGAGCCTGTGATTCCGGTAAACGAAAGATGCTGGCATGTATTCCGACAAGATAATGCCAAGAGGGAACAATTGCTGCAAATCATTGCCAGTCAACAAGCAATCGTGCTCTGTGCACATCTGCATCTATACTCCGTTGTCTGTCGGGACACTCCTTGGGGACCTATCGTTCAGATTCTCGTCAACAGTGTCATCAAAGATAAAAATATGCTGGTTCCAAAAAATGTAGTTACAGACTATAGTCCTGAATTTGTAACGGCACACCCACAATGGCAACCTTCTACTCTACAACAACGTATGGAATGGATTGATAAAGAAACTCCCCATATCCGTTTTTTCAAACAAATGGATTTACCGGGCTACGGCATCCTTTCTATTGACAAAGAAAACAACCAGATGCAATTAGAATATTATGCCGCATTTGGAGAAAAGCCATACGATACAGTCAACATATCCGAATTACTTACTTCTAATTAAAAACATATTAGTCATGAATGTAAAATTTAAAGCTCATTTATTTATTCTCTCCTTATTCTTTTGCTATAATCTATCAGCACAAGAAATCGTCAAAGGAGATTTTAAGAACGAAAATCCACAAAGTTCGTATGTTCCTTCATTTGACATGGATGCTACCGACAAACCGGTGAAGAATGTCATCTTAATGATAGGTGACGGCATGGGACTGGCACATATCTGTTCAGGAATGTATGCCAATCAAGGACAGCTTACTATCACTAATTTAAAAACATGCGGTTTCGTCAGAACGCAATCCGCCAACAAGTTTACAACAGATTCAGCTGCTTCCGGAACCGCTTACTCAACCGGAAAAAAAACTAAAAACGGAGCGCTCGGAATGGATGAAAATAACCAAGTTATTCCAAACTTACCGGAGAAGTTATCCGGCTATGGCTACATTTCAGGAATTGTTACCACTGACAATCTCGACGGAGCTACTCCTGCTGCTTTTTTTGCTCACCAACCGGAACGTGGAATGTCTAAAGAAATTTGGGCGGATCTTCCTAACAGTAAACTGACATTCTTTTCTGCCGGTAGTTATGAACTATTTGAAAAACAAGCACCAAACGTTCAAAAGGAAATCAAAAAAGAGTTTACCATCATAGAGGAACCGAATGACAAAGCTATCAAGAAATCTAAAAAACTGGGATACTTACCCACAAAGAGCAAAACAGCTTCTGTAAACGAAAACCGGGGAGATTTCCTTCCGTCTACCACCCAAATGGCTATTGACTATCTTTCGAGCAGGAGTACTAACGGTTTCTTCTTAATGGTAGAAGGTGCCCGAATAGATAAAAGTGCGCACAGTAATGATTATTCGGCAGTTGTCCGTGAAGTATTGGACTTTGACAAGGCGGTAGAAGCTGCTATCAGATTTGCAGAAAAAGATGGAAATACATTAGTGATTATTTCAGCTGATCATGAAACCGGAGCATTAGCTTTACGTGACGGAAACATAAAAGAAGGCAAAATGAAAGCAATGTTTGTATCTAAAGGACATACACCAATCATGGTTCCACTGTTTGCATACGGTCCACAATCCAAGCTTTTTGGCGGTGTTCAGGAAAACAGCGATGTTAGTAATAAAATTCTCCAATTACTCGCTAAATAAGATATAAAACAGATCTGTCATTCAAACTGAAATAAGAAAGAGTTTCTTCTATATGCAAAGAAGAAATTCTTTCTTATTTCTTTTCTGCCTGATAGACTCCAAAAATAATGCAACCTGCTCCCAATAATGTAATCCACGTGATTTTTTCGTGGAGAATGATAACCGAAGCTACCATAGTCACCAACGGATTGAGATAGATATAATTGGAGGCTCTAACGGTTCCCAACTGTTTCAATACCACATTCCAAAGGACATAACAAACCAAGGATGCCAGGACGGCCAGAAATAAGAGATTGGATAATACAACCGGTTTTAAAAGTACATCGAAATCCGGTTGCAGCGGATGAAGAAGAAAGGCGGGAAGTATGGTCAATACTCCATAAAAGAATATTTTGCGGGTGATAAATACTGTGGGGTAACGCCCTGTCATTTTCTTTATCACCAAACTATAAAATGCCCACGACAGGGCGGCAAGCAAAGTAAGCAAATCCCCTACCGGAGATAATTTGAGTACAAAACTACCGTTAAAGACCACCAGTCCCACCCCGATTAAAGCTAATATGGAACCATAAATCAAACCTTTGGTGGCTTTTTCACTCTTATAAAAGAGGAGGGAAAGAATGGTAGTAAGCAGGGGAGCTGTGCAAATGATGAAAGCGACATTGGATGCTTGTGTGATCCCCAAAGCTGTATTCTCTGTAAAGAAATAGAGTGAACCACCGAAGAAACCTCCTGCCATCAACCAAAGTTCGTCTTTCCAATTACCCGCAAACAGACGTTTGGGAGAAATCACCCAAATACCCAGATAAGCAATGAGAAAACGATAGAAGAATATCTCCTGTGGGGTCAGTCCGTGATTAATCAATACTTTGGTTGATATGAAAGTCAATCCCCAGATAGCAACTACAAGTATCGCAATCAGATGGTAATATCCATGCTTCAATTCCATAATGGTGGTGATGTTTGTTTAATAGAGTGCAAAGATAGCGAGAAGTTATGGAATGTTTGTTTGGAGAAGTAACAAAAAGCCCGTACCTTTGTTTATGTTCAAAGAAAGCTCCTAAAATAAGGTATAAGTTATGGAAAAATATATAGCACCGGACAGAAAACGTATCCCATACGGCATGATGAACTTTGCAGTAATCCGCCGCGACGACTGTTATTATGTGGACAAAACCCGGTTTATACCCATGATAGAAGAAGCGGACAAGTTTTTCTTCTTTATTCGTCCGCGCCGTTTCGGCAAAAGCCTCACTGTAAATATGTTGCAGCACTATTATGATATACTTGCCAAGGATAAGTTCGAAGCGCTGTTTGGCGACCTTTACATCGGAAAGCACCCTACGCGCGACCGGAACAGCTATCTGGTACTATACCTCAACTTCTCCGGAATAGTAGGCGAACTGCACAACTATCGCAAGGGGCTGGACGCGCATTGCCAAACAATGTTCGACTATTTCTGTGACATTTACGCCGACTATCTCCCCAAAGGCATCAAGGAAGAACTCGACAAAAAAGAAGGAGCTGTCGAACAATTTGAATACCTGTTCACAGAATGTAATAAGACCAACCAACGTATTTACCTCTTTATCGACGAATACGACCATTTCACCAATGCTATCCTCTCGGATATAGAAAGCCTGCACCGCTATACGGACGAAACACATGGCGAAGGTTATCTGCGCGCTTTTTTCAATAAAATCAAAGCCGGAACCTATTCCAGCATCGAGCGTTGTTTCATCACCGGCGTAAGCCCCGTGACAATGGACGACCTCACAAGTGGTTTCAATATCGGAACCAACTACTCGCTCACACCGGAATTCAACGAGATGATAGGTTTCACGGAAGAAGAAGTGCGCCAAATGCTCACTTATTATTCCACCACCAGTCCATTCAACCACAGTGTGGACGAATTGATAGAAATAATGAAACCTTGGTATGACAACTACTGCTTTGCGGAAGAATGTTATGGTGAAACCACTATGTACAACTCTAATATGGTACTCTACTTCGTCAAGAATTATATTCAACGAGGCAAAGCCCCCCGGGATATGGTAGAAGACAATATCCGTATCGACTACGAAAAATTACGTATGCTCATCCGGAAGGACAAAGAGTTTGCCCATGATGCCTCCATCATACAGACATTGGTGAGCGAAGGCTACGTCACCGGAGAACTGAAAAAAGGTTTTCCTGCTGTCAATATCACCAACCCCGACAACTTTGTGAGCCTGCTCTACTATTTCGGTATGCTCACCATTAGCGGCACGTATAAAGGAAAGACCAAACTCACCATCCCTAATCAGGTAGTCCGCGAACAAATCTACACTTATCTGCTAAGTACCTATAACGAAGCCGAACTCAATTTCAGTAGTTACGAAAAAAACGAACTTGCCAGTGCTCTTGCCTACGATGGCGACTGGAAAGCCTATTTCGGTTATATTGCCGACTGCCTGAAACGCTACACTTCCCAGCGAGACAAGCAGAAAGGTGAATTTTTTGTCCACGGCTTTACGCTTGCCATGACGGCACAAAACCGTTTCTACCGTCCCATTTCCGAACAGGACACACAGGCAGGTTATGTCGATATTTTCCTCTGTCCGCTACTGGATATCTATTCAGACATGAAGCACAGCTACATTGTGGAACTGAAGTATGCCAAGTATAAAGATCCCGAAAGCCGCGTGGAAGAACTACGACTGGAAGCTATTGACCAAGCGAATCGTTATGCTGACACTGATACGGTAAAGAGAGCAGTCGGCACTACACAGCTTCATAAGATTGTGGTTGTATACAAAGGAATGGATATGCCGATATGTGAAGAGGTTTAACAGATAGGCTAACAATATGAAAAGATCAATAAAACGTTTGCCCAAACGCACGCAAGAAGAGTTGGCAGTGTTGCAAGAATTGATATTGTCGAATCTTACGAATGTGCGTATGATTATCTTGTATGGAAGTTATGCACGGGGAAAATATGTCATCTGGGATGAAACATACGACGAACGTGGAGTAACTACTTACTACCAAAGTGATTTGGATATTCTGGTGATATGTGATACGAGAGACGCAAATAAAGCAGAGAGGCATGCGCGCGAGGTGATCGTTCCTAAATATGATACAAGAATGGAAGGAAAGCGGCATCCGGCACCGCCTAATATTATTGTAGAAACTCCAGTGACCATTAATAGAGCTATAAGAAGAAAGCATTATTTCTTTTATGAAATTATAAAAGACGGAATTCTATTGTATGACAATGGTACGTTTCAGATTGGTAAACCTGAGAAGTTGCCGTATCGGGAGATTAAGCAATATGCAGAGGAAGAATATGAAGAATGTTTCTACATGGGAGAATGTTTTCTAGATTCGGGGCATACTGCTTACGAAAAAGGTAATTTTAAATATGGCTCTTTCTTATTACATCAAGCCTGCGAACGTTACTACAAAACGTTTACTCTTGTGTATAGCGGTATTCGCCCTAAATCTCATGAATTGAAAGTACTGGGAGCGATGGTCAGAAGCTGTTCACGAGGATTTGCTAATGTGTTTCCTACCAATACTCCCGAAGAAAATAAAGCGTTTGATAAATTATGCAGGGCATATATCGAAGCGCGATACAACCGGCTGTTCACCGTTAACAAAGAGGAATACGAGTATATGCTGGCACGAACAGAGGTGCTGCGCGAAGTGACTATCCGGGAATGTGCTGCACGCATGACATATTACGACGAGATGATAGAAAAAGAAGAGAAAGACAAGATATAACCATATATTATAAAAATGAAGAATTACCCTCATCACAGCTATCTGTAATGAGGGTAATCACGTTAAAAGAGAGTTTCGATACATCTCCTTACTATCAAATTCTTATATGAAGAACTATTTGGTCACCTTGTAAGTTCCACTTCCATACTCCTTTGACTTCATCTCTCTGGGAAGGGTTACGGTAGCGGTAACACCCTTAGGAATGGTGAATTCCCAAATCCAGGTATCTCCTTCGTATTTCCAGGCGCTCTTGATGAGTCCGGCAGCGGAACGATATTCGGCAGTTACGTGTCCCAATCGCTTGTCTGGAATGGGCTTCATAATGATATGCTTGAAGCCGGGAGTAGCAGGATCGGCTGCAATGCCGGCAACGGTTTCCCAAATCCATTCACATACGCATCCGTAGGCATAATGATTGAAGCTGTTCATGCCGCGCGGTCCCATTCCTTTGTCTATCATATAGCTGTTCCACCGTTCCCAAATGGTGGTGGCTCCATTGTCCACAGAGTATAGCCAGCTGGGGTTCTTACGTTGGAAGAGGAGTTCATAGGCAATGTCTTCCATGCCATTCTCCGTGAGGGTGGCCATGAGGATGGATGTGCCCAGGAATCCGGTCTGCAAGCAAAGATCGTGCTGTGCGAAGTTTTCGCGCAGGCGGTCTATCATCTTCGCTTTGGCTTCGCCTTCCACAAGCTGGTTCTTT
Source organism: Bacteroides sp. 1001302B_160321_D4 (assembly GCF_015667765.1). NCBI lineage: Bacteria > Pseudomonadati > Bacteroidota > Bacteroidia > Bacteroidales > Bacteroidaceae > Bacteroides > Bacteroides sp. 1001302B_160321_D4. Next base: position 124,495 of record NZ_JADPLO010000009.1, read on the forward strand.
AGGGCGAACAAGGCAGGAGTTTGCATAGTGTTGAGGATGGCGGTTTTGAAGGTGCCGTCCTCGTTGAGGAAGTTCTTTTTGATGTATGCCTTTGCCGAATCGGCCATTTGCTGGTACTTGGCGGCATCGCGACCGGTGGAGGCAGCCATATCCCGCATCATGAAAGCATCTATCACCCAGTAGGAAGCGCTCAAATAGTTCCAATAGCTGACGGCATCAGGAAGCGGGCCTTGGGGAGAGAAAGCGAGTCCGCTACAACTTTCCAGTGGTTCGTAGCTCAACCAGTCAGCCCATTGGTAGTTGCCGTTCTCACCGCAGAGGGTCTCGTGGTTATATTTGGTGTCGTTGATGTGGTTCATAAACAGGTCCATGGCGTTCCAGCTCTCCTCAATAATTTGCGTATCACCGAATTGCTTCCATACCGTCCAAGGCACGATGATTCCGGCATCGGCCCAACCCAAACGCATTTTCTCATCACCGTATTGTGCCAAGGGAGCCACTCCGGGGAATCCGCCCAAACTGTTTTGGGTGTCGCGCATGTCACGCATCCACTTGTGGAAGAACTTCATGGTGTTAGCAAAGAACGTACCGGTTTCGGCAAACACTTGTGTGTCTGCTGTCCAGCCCAGGCGCTCGTCGCGCTGCGGACAGTCGGTAGGTATTGAGAGGTAGTTGGATAGCTGCCCCCAATAGGTGTTGGAAATGAGCTTGTTCACAAGGTCGTTACCTGTGGTGATAGTGCCGGTTTCCATTTTCTTTGTGATGGAAGTAACGGGGATGGACTTCAACGACTTGATAGAGACATTTCCGGTGGCAGTTATGGAGACGTAGCGGTAGCCGAAGAAGGTGCAATGAGGGTAGTAGGTCACATAATTATCTCCGGCAGCAAAGGTGTAATCCAGACGAATACCGGTGTGGGGGATGCGCAGGTTTTCGCGATGGCAACTTCCTTCCGGACCGTCCATGCCACGAATCTTAGCACCGTTGCCGTCATTGAGCAACTCTGCGGGAAGGCAGGTCAACACTGTTCCCTCGGCAGCTTTGAATACGAAAGAGGGTACACCGGCACAGTTTTGCCCGAAGTCCACCACTAACGTCTCTCCCGGACTTACGGTCATCTCCGTACCCGATGCGAACTCACGGGCGATAATTACCTTACCGAACTCGTTCTCTTTCGCTCCTTCTATATTCTTCCAAATATATGCTCTGATAGGAGCAAGAGCAAGATCTGTACGCAGATAGACTTCCGCTCCGTCTGAAGGCAGGATGTCGCCGGAGAATTCTGTATTCTCTTCGGGGGTGGAAAGTTTGTCCACACATTCGTAGCCCATCCGTTCGCGTGCATCGTACTCTTCTCCGTCAAAGATGCCGGCATGTTTCACCGGGCCGGCAATTCCGGCTTTCCAGTTTTTAAGGTCAGTACCGTAACGCTTTTTGGTTCCGTCAGAAAAAGTTAGTTCCAGTACACCACGGAAGGCACATTTCTTGCCTATCATGCCGTCATATCCTCCGGGAGTTATGATTTTGTCACCCCACCATCCTGGCGTCACCTGTACGGAAAGCATGTTCTCGGCGTTTGGCTTGGTACGGATGATGTCTGTAATATCATAGGTGAAAGAACGTTTGGTCTTGGCATAGTGTGTGAAGCCCGGTTTCAGAAATTCCCCGCCTACAGGTTTCCCATTCACATACAACTCGTAAACTCCCAGTCCAGCGGTCATCCACTTGGCGGAGACTATTTTCTGTTCATTTTTCACGGTAGACACGAACCAACTGGCACCATCAGCTGCGCGACCGTTGTTATGTCCTTTCACTACAGGGGCGTCTACTGCTGAAATCCATTTGGATTCGTTCCAGGCTGATGCTTCCAATGGGTCAGTACGTTTTCCGACTTCGGTTGCGTTTATCAGTCCGCTATTCAAGAAAAGCTCTAAGTTTGCAGTCGCAAGATAAGAGAGTGGAAAATTTATCTTAATAATACCAAGCGTGGCAGATAAATTTGT